>JBDTMD010000249.1:0-4124 GCA_039934435.1 Burkholderiales bacterium | reverse complement strand
CAAGCTGAACGAAACGCCGCGCAGGGCGGGCCTTTCAGCGCCCGGGAAACCGTAAACGACGCGCTCGACCGCCAGTTCGCCGCGCGGCGCCGGCAGCGCCGTGCCGGGGAGGGCTGGCGGGTTTGCGGCGAAAAGTTTCCGCAACCGCAGCCAGGCGGCCCGCACCTCGACCAGGTTGCGCCAGCCCGCGACCAGCATCTCAACCGGCGCCAGCGCGCGCCCGAGGATGATGGTCGATGCAATCATCACCCCCGCCGACAGATGCTGCGAGATCACCAGATAGGCGCCGGTGCCGAGCATTGCCATCTGGATGACCTGGCGCGTGAACTTGGTCAGCCCGGAGAAGGTGGCCCCCAGGCCGCTGGCGACCCTCTGCTCGCCGAGCGCCGCCTCGTTCAGGGCCTGCCAGCGGCGCGTCACCGCTGCCTGCATGCCGAGCGCGCTCACCGTCTCCGCGTTGCCGGCCGCCGCATCGACAAAGCGACCGGCGCGCCGGCCGGCCGCGAGGACCTGCTCGAGCGGCGCGCGGGACAGGCGCTCGTTCAGCGCCGCCAGCGCGAGCATCAGCACCGCGCCGGCAAGCGCCACGGCGCCGAGCACGGGATGAAACAGGTAGATGAGGATGAGGAATAGCGGCAACCACGGCGCATCGAACAGCGCGATGACGCCGGCACCGACAAGGAAGTTGCGCAGCGCGGAGACATCGCGCAGGCCGTTCAGATGCTCCGCCCCGGACAGGCGCGACGTTTGCGCGAGCAGCCCTTGCAACACCTGCGGCCCGAGCCGCCGATCGAGAACGACGCCGCAAGCGGCGAGCAGGCGCGCCCGCAGCACATCGAGCGCCGCCATGATGGCGAGCGCGAGCAGTGCCGCCACCGAGAGCATCACCAGCGTCTCGTCGCTGCGGCTGGAGAGCACGCGATCGAACACCTGCAGCATGTAGATCGCCGGCACCAGCAGCAGCGCGTTGATCGCAAGGCTGAACAGCCCCGCGTAGACAAAATAGCGCCGCATGCCGCCCACCAGATCGCGCACTGTCCCTCCTGCGTCGCGCGCCGGCATTATAGCGAGACGCTCGGGCCTAGTTTCTGGGCGCCTTCACGATCTGCGTCTGCGTCACCAGCGCGACCAGCTTGCCGTCCGCGCCGGTGACGCGCGTCTGCCACACTTGCGTCGTGCGGCCCTTGTGCACCGGCGTCGCTTCGCCCGTGACCACGCTGCCCTCGGCGGCACCGCCGATGAAGTTGGTTTTCGACTCGATGGTGGCGGTGCTCGCCCCCGGCGGCATGTTAACAATTGTGCCGATGGCGCCCAGCGTGTCGGCGAACGCCATGATCGAGCCGCCGTGCAGGATCCTGCCGCCGGTGCACAGCTCCGGGCGCACCCGCAGTGTGGCCACCACCTTGTCCGTGCTCACCTCGGCAAGCTCGATGCCAAGCAGCTCGGGCAGCAGGCCTTTGAGCTTTTCCTGAACGGCCTTTTTCAGATCCATGTCGCAGTTCCCCTTTTTCAGGATTTCCGGGCGCCCGGGAGCGATAGCCACCGGTTGGACGCCGGAACGAACAATAAAACCAGCGCGATGAACGCGGCGCTCTTGAATAGCAGGCTGGCGACGGTGGCCGCGGGCAGCGCGGCGTAGGCGGCGCGGACCGCCTCCACGCTCCAGTGGTATTGCGCGAGATCGAGCAGCACGATCGCGGCGAGGCCAAGCCGCGCCCACCACTGCCGCCGCAGCAGATTCCAGACGAGGATGGCGCAAATGGCCAGGTACGCGACCGCCGCAACCGGAAATGCCATCGGCTGATAAGCCAGGCTCCAGGCGACGCCGGTCAGCGGCAGGAGCAGGAAAATCGCGCTCGCCACGACCAGCGCCAGCGGAACCTCGGCCAGTTGCAAGTCCGCGATCACTTGGCGCACGCCGCGCGTCGCCATTGGCTACGCGCGACCGGAAATCGAAGGTGGCCGCGCGTCGCTTGCTGCGCGTGCGCGCGCCATGGCGCGAAGATAGGCGAGCGAGGCTATGCCGCCCAGCAGCATGCCACCGAGGGCATCCAGCGCAACATGCTGCCGTGTCGCGATCGTCGAATACAGAATGCCGGCGCCGATCAGGATGCTGCACGCGCGCAGCCACCGTGCGGCGCCAATCGAAGCGAGCTGCGCATGCAGCACCACCGCCGCGAACACGCAGAACGCGGCGTGCAGCGAAGGACAGGCGTTGCCGGTGACATCGACGCGTTTCAGAAACTCAATCGACGGATGCGAGGCATAGTCGATGGCAAAGTCGGGCGTGCGCGTCGGCAGCAGCATGAAGATTGCGAGGCCGACGACACTCATGCCGAGCGAGGCCATGCCAAAAGCGACCATCTCGCGCAGGTCTTTCGCCAAGGCGGCGCCCAGCGAAATGTAGACCCACAGAAACGCGTACAGCGGGAAGGCGAGCGGCTGGAAGCCGATCAGCTCGTCCAGCCAGGTCACCGGCATCACCGTCACCGCGCCAAGCGGATGGCGCATCACCCAGAAATACGCGTAGAAGAAGAGCGCAATGGCGCCGGCGGTCGAGAACGTCTTCAGCACCCAGCGCGTGGCTATTCGCCTTGCCAGCCGCCGCGGCCAGCTCCCGGGGGCACGCGCAGCGTCGGCGTCGCGGCGGGCGCCGTTCAACGTTGGCTCGCCTTGCAATGCAAGAACTGGACGATGCGCCACCTCCTTCGGCGCGAAATTCTACAGTGCGGCGCTACCAAGCAATTGCTTTTCTGGGGGTGCGCGTCTAGACTGGGCCGCGCATGGGCGCGACGCACGAGGTCCTCAATCAGAGCGCGCCGCTCGAGGACTACAACCTCTTTCAGACAAACGCAGCGCTCGCCGAGGCGCTGGCGTTCAATCTTCCGGCAGCGCGCCGCGCGCCGGCCAGCGTCCGGCTGCTGGCGCTGGGCGGCGAGCTCGGCACAAAGCGCACGCTCGATCTTGCCGACGCCGCCAACCGCTACCCGCCCGAGCTGAAGACGCACGACGCGCGCGGCCGGCGCCGTGACGAAGTCGAGTTCCATCCCGCGTGGCACGAGCTGATGGCGCTCGCGCTCAGGCACGGCCTGCACAGCGCGCCCTGGGCCGAGCCCGGGGCCGGCGCGCACGTCGAGCGCGCTGCGGGATACCTGCTCTACTCCGAAGTCGAGAACGGCACGCAGTGCCCGGTGACCATGACCTATGGCTCGGTTCCCGCGATCAAGGCGCATTCCGCGCTCGCCGAGCAGTGGCTTCCACGCATCCATGCGCGGACGCCGGACGCCGCGCTCGTCGGCATGGGTATGACTGAGAAGCAGGGGGGTTCGGATGTGCGCGCGAACACCACGCGCGCCGCCGCCCTGGGCGGCGGCGAATTTTCGATCACCGGCCACAAGTGGTTCTTCTCGGCGCCGATGTGCGATGCATTCCTGGTGCTGGCGCAGGCGCCGGGCGGGCTGTCGTGCTTTTTCATGCCGCGCCTAGTGGAGAGCGGCGCGCATAACGCCATCCGCATCCAGCGCCTGAAGGACAAGCTCGGCAACCGCTCCAACGCCTCTGCCGAAGTGGAATTCGAGGACGCGCGCGCCACGCTCCTCGGCGAGGAAGGCCGCGGCGTACCGATGATCCTGGAGATGGGCGTGTACACACGGCTCGACTGCGCCATCGGCACCGCGGGCCTCATGCGCCAGGCCCTGGCGCAGGCGCTCTGGAACGCGGCGCAGCGCAAGGTCTTCGGCAAGCTGCTCAAGGACCAGCCGCTGATGCAGAACGTGCTCGCCGACCTCGCCCTCGAAGCGGAAGCGGCGACCGCGCTGGTGCTGCGCCTGGCGCGCGCCTACGACGGCGACGATGCGGGTGAGCGACTCCTGCGCCGCGTGCTGACGCCGGCAGCCAAGTTCTGGGTGTGCAAGCGCGGCGCGCACTTCGCGCAGGAAGCCATGGAGGCGGTCGGCGGCAACGGCTACGTCGAAGAACAGGTGCTGGCGCGCATCTACCGCGAGATGCCGCTCAATTCGATCTGGGAAGGCGCCGGCAACGTCATGTGCCTTGATGTGCTACGCGCGCTGCGCAAGGCGCCCGACGTGATCGCGATCGTGGCCGCCGAGCTCGACGCGGCGGCC
>JBDTMD010000248.1:0-4136 GCA_039934435.1 Burkholderiales bacterium | reverse complement strand
AGCGCTCGCAACTGCGCGATCTGCGCCGCCCAGCGCGCGATCGCGGCGACATCGAGCCCGCGGCCGTCATTGGTGACCAGCGAGCTGCCGACTTTCACGACCAGGGTCTTCGCTCTGGCGATCGGGCTGGTCATGGCGTCAGGCGGCGCGGCGCGCGCGCGTAGTTTTGGGCGCCGCAGAGAGGAAACGGTGCGCGGCAGTGCAGAGATCGCGACAGCCGGCGCCGGACAACGCGCTGACCTTGAACCACGGGCCTTTCCAGCGCAGCGCGCGCAGGATGCGCGCGATGCGTTCGTCCGCGTCCTGCGCCAGGTCGACCTTGTTGAGCACCAGCCAGCGCGGCTTGCGATACAAGGCTTCGTCGTACTTGCGCAACTCGCGCACGATGGTGCGCGCGCCCTGCGCCGGCGCGGCGGCTGCGTCGGCCGGCGCGATGTCCACCAGGTGCAGCAGCAGGCGCGTGCGCGACAGGTGGCGCAGGAACTGGTGGCCGAGCCCGGCGCCTTCGGCGGCGCCTTCGATCAGCCCGGGAATGTCGGCGATCACGAAGCTCGCGTCGTGCGCGATGCGCACCACGCCGAGCGACGGATTGAGCGTCGTGAACGGGTAGTCCGCGACCTTCGGCCGCGCGCTCGACACCGCGCGCATCAAGGTCGACTTGCCCGCATTCGGCAGGCCGAGCAGGCCGACGTCGGCCAGCACGCGCAGCTCGAGGGCCAGGTCGCGGCTCTCGCCCGGCTCGCCGCGCGTGAACTGGCGCGGCGCACGATTGATGCTCGATTTGAAATGCAGGTTGCCCAGGCCGCCGCGGCCGCCGCGCGCGAGCAGCGCGCGATCACCGTCGCGCGCCAGGTCGGCGAGCGGCTCGCCGCTTTCGGCGTCGCGCAGGACCGTGCCGACCGGCACGCGCAGCTCGATGTCGCGGCCGGCGCGGCCGTACTTGTCCGCGCCGGCGCCCGCGGCGCCGTCGTCGGCGCGATGGATGCGTGCAAAGCGATAGTCGATCAGCGTGTTGAGGTTGCGGTCTGCCACCGCCCAGACGCTGCCGCCGCGGCCGCCGTCGCCGCCGCTCGGGCCGCCGCGCGGCACATAGCGCTCGCGCCGGAACGCGGCGCTGCCGTCGCCGCCCTTGCCGGCGTGCACCTCGATTTTCGCTTCGTCGATGAACTTCATGGCCCAGAAACTAAAAAGCCCTACCGCATCCGATAGGGCTTGATTGGTTGGGATCGCCGGCCGTCAGGCCGGAATCACGCATACGGTCTTCTTGCTGCCCTCGCCCTTGATCTGGTACTGCACCTTGCCCGTGATACGCGCAAACAAGGTGTGGTCGCGGCCGATGCCGACGTTGGGGCCCGGGTGCACCCGCGTGCCGCGCTGGCGTACCAGGATCTGTCCGGCATTGACCTGCTCGCCGCCGTACACCTTGACGCCGAGGCGCTTGGATTGCGAGTCGCGCCCGTTGCGCGAGCTGCCGCCTGCTTTCTTGTGTGCCATGTTCCGGTCCTTGCGCTCAGGCCCCGGCGACGATGTCGTCGATCCGGACTTCAGTGTAGTTCTGGCGGTGGCCCTGCGATTTCTGGAAGTGCTTGCGCCGCCGCAGCTTGAAAATCTTCACCTTGTCGCCGCGACCATGGCCGAGCACCGTGGCCTTTACCTTGGCGCCCGCGACCAGCGGCGCGCCGACGTTGACCGCATCTCCCGCGCCGACCAGCAGCACCTGGTCGAAGGAAACCGCCGCGCCGACTTCCGCGGCCAGCGTTTCGACGCGCACCTGCTCGCCGGAACTGACGCGATACTGCTTGCCGCCGGTCTTGATGATTGCGTACATGGAAATTCCGCCACAGAAGTTCTATAAAGACTTGGAATTATAGGAGATTCGGGCCGCGCGCGTCAAAGCCTTGTATGCTTCGGCTCGCACCCGTCGCACCCGTCGCACCCGCCATGCCGCAAACCACTGCCAGCACCTTCCTGTCCCCGGTTGCCGACGACATGCAGCAGGTGGACGCCCTGATCCGCGCACGGCTGGACTCGGACGTCGCCCTGGTGCGCCAGGTGGCCGGGCATATCGTCGCCGGCGGTGGCAAGCGGCTGCGCCCGGCCCTGCTGCTGCTCGCCGCGGGCGCGCTGGGCCGCCGTGGCGCGGCCTGCCACGAGCTCGCGGCGGTGGTGGAATTCATCCATACGGCGACGCTGCTGCATGACGACGTGGTCGACGAGTCGCAGCTGCGGCGCGGGCGGCACACGGCCAACGCCGCATTCGGCAACGCCGCCGCGGTGCTGGTGGGCGATTTTCTGTACTCGCGCGCCTTCCAGATGATGGTCGGCCTGGACAACCTGAGCGTGATGCGCGTGCTGGCCGACGCCACCAATACGATCGCCGAGGGCGAGGTGCTGCAGCTGATGAACTGCCACGATCCGGATGTGGACGAGGCGCGCTACCTCGATGTCGTGCGGCGCAAGACCGCCAAGCTGTTCGAGGCGGCGGCGCAGCTCGGCGCGGTCCTGGCCGCCGCCGCCCCGAACCTGGAGCGGGGATTGGCGGCGTACGGCATGCACCTGGGCACCGCGTTCCAGGTGGTCGACGACGTGCTCGACTACTCCGGGGCGGCGCAGGAAACCGGCAAGAGCCTCGGCGACGATCTCGCCGAGGGCAAGCCGACGCTGCCGCTGATCCGCGTCATGCAGGCGGGCAGCGCCGAGCAGCGCGCCCTCGTGCGACGGGCCATCGTCGATGGCGGACGCGAGGACTTCGCGCCCGTGCTCGCGGCCATCAAGGCGACCCGGGCGCTCGATTTCGCGCGCGCCGCCGCGCAGCGCGAAGCCGATGTCGCGGCGCGCTCGATCGCTGCACTGCCGGCCTCGGAGTGCAGGGATTCTTTGCTAGAATTGGCGGCCTTCGCGGCGTCGCGCCGCAGCTAGTGTCCGGCGATTCGGGGTGTAGCTCAGCCTGGTAGAGTACTGCGTTCGGGACGCAGGTGTCGCTGGTTCGAATCCAGTCACCCCGACCATCCCCAGTTTCCTAGAATAGGGTCATGGGACGCCTGATCCTTCTCGGCCTCGCGGTCTTGATCCTCGTCTGGCTGGTGCGCCGCGCGCTCGGCCCGCGCCAGGGCGACGCCTCCAAGGTTCCCGGTGCGCCGGGAGAACTGGTGGCCTGTGCGCATTGCGGCGTGCTGCTGCCGCGCAGCGAAGCGCGCAACGCGGCGGGCGCCCAGTACTGCAGCGAGGAGCACGCGCGGCTCGGGCCGCGCCGACCGTGATGGCGACCCCGGCCTACGCGCCGCTGTTCGCGCGCGAAGACCGCCCGCCGGACTCGTTCTGGATATCGCTTCAGTACTTCAACCTGTACCGCATCCTGGTGGCGTTGCTGTTTCTGGGCGCGACCTATCTAGCCTACGAGCCGATCAATTTCGGCGCCCACGACATGCGGCTGTTCCGCGCCGTGTGCGTCGGCTACCTGATCCTCGCCATCGGCCTGCAGTTCGTCGTGCGCTCGGTGCACGAGCGCTTCAACGTGCAGCTGTCGGCGCACGCGCTGCTCGACGTGCTGACGATCCCGCTGCTGATGTACGCGAGCGGCGGCATGCGCAGCGGCCTCGGCGTGATGCTGCTCATCTCGCTGACCGGCGCCGGCCTGGTGGCGCCGCTGCGGCTCAATTTCCTGTATGCCGCGCTGGCGGCGATCGCCGTGCTGCTGGAGGAGACCTACTGGGTGCTGGCGCTCGACCTGCCCTCGGCCAGCGTGGTCCCGGCGGGCCTGCTGTCGATGGGCTATTTCGCCATTGCCGGCGCCACCGGCTGGCTGGCGCAGCGCCTGGCCGCCAACGAGCGCCTGGCGCGCGAGCGCGGGCGCGCACTGGCGGCGCAGACGCGCGTCAATCAGCTGGTGATTGCGGACATGCAGGACGGCGTGGTGCTCCTCGACCGGCAGGGCCGGGTCATCGAGCACAACCCGCAGTCCATGCGCCTGCTGGGGATGGATGCGATGCGCGGCCTGCCGCTCGCCGCCGTGCTGCCCGGGCTGGCGGAACGCTGGCGCGCATGGCGCGACGCGGGCGGGCGCCCGGCCGTGTCGGTGGATCTGGAGGCGCGCGGCAAGGAAGTGCGCGCGCGCCTGCTCGATACCGGCAGCGAGG
>JBDTMD010000247.1:0-4140 GCA_039934435.1 Burkholderiales bacterium | reverse complement strand
GAATCCCTGCCGCAGCTGGTCGCCGACCTCGGCGTTCGCCACGAGTCGACGGCCGCAGGGTTCGACCACCTGCTGCAGGCGAGCATCGTCGACGCCTCGGGCCGCATCTACCGCCAGGTCTACGGCGACTCGTTCGACGTGCCGCTGTTCGTGGGGCCGCTGCTGGAGCTGGCGCAGAACGCGCCGGTGCCGCAGGGCAAGCTGCAGGCGCTGTACGAGCACGTGAAGCTGCTGTGCACGGTGTACGACCCGGTCGCCGGCCGCTACCGGGTCAACTACGTGATCGTGGCCGAGATGCTCGCCGGCGCGAGCATCATCTTCGGCATTCTGACGTTCCTGATCATCGAGTGGCGGCGCCGGCGGCGACCGTCCAACATTTAACCCAGATCAATCAGCGCATGGCGGCCGCGCCCTAGGATGACGCGGTGATTCGCCGTATACACCTGATCGGACAGTGGTTTTTCCTCAGGGTGGAGGGGCTGTTCAACCTCGCCTTCGGCGACCGGCTGAACCCACTGTACTACCTCGGCCCCATCGCCTACTTCCTCATCTGGCTGGTGGTGGCGAGCGGGCTGTACCTGTACGCGTTCTTCGAGACCAGCGTCGGCGGCGCCTACGCTTCGGTCGAGTCGCTGACGCACGGCCAGCCCTATCTCGGCGGCGTGCTGCGCTCGATCCACCGCTACGCCTCCGACGGCGTGGTGCTCGTCATGCTGCTGCACCTCGCGCGCCACTGGTGCTTCGACCGCTACCGCGGCTTTCGCTGGTTCTCCTGGACGAGCGGCGTCGCGCTGCTGTGGCTGGTGTACGCCTCGGGCATCAACGGCTACATGCTGCCCTGGGACCGCCTCTCGCATTTCGTGGTGGTGGCGAGCGCCGAGTGGCTCGACTGGCTGCCGGTGTTCCAGGGCGCGCTGGTGCGCAATTTCATCCTGCCCGAGAACGTCAACGACCGCCTGTTCTCGCTGCTGTCCTTCATCCACATCGGCGTGCCGCTGGCGGTGCTGGCGCTGCTGTGGATCCACACGCAGCGCGTGCCGCAGGCGCGCACCGCGCCGCCGCTGCCGGTCGCGCTCATGCTCACCGCGGCGCTCGTCGTGCTCTCGCTGGTGAAGCCCGCCGTCAGCCAGCCGCGCGCCGACCTCGCCGCCGCGGCCGGCACCGTCGACTTCGACTGGTTCTACCTGCCGGTGTACGCGCTGCTCTACCGCACCTCGCCGGGCGAGGTCTGGCTGCTGCTCGGCTGCGCCACGGCCTTCTTCCTGCTGCTGCCCTGGCTGCCGCCGAAGAAGAAGGCCGCCGAGCACCACATGCTGGTGCGCCCGGACAACCGCATCGTCGCGGTGCGCGCCGGCGACACGATCCTCGACGCCGCCCTGCGCGAAGGCATCGCGCTGCCGTTCGAGTGCCGCAACGGCGGCTGCGGCCAGTGCAAGGCGACGCTCGCCTACGGCGAGGTCGACTACGGCGCCTACCAGAAGGAGGCGTTGCCGCAGGCCGAGCGCGACGCCGGCAAGTTGCTCAGCTGCTGCGCCACGCCGCGCGGCGACATCGAGATCGAGTACGTGCCGACCAAGACCCTTGGCGACATCCGGCCGCGCGAGTGGCGCACGAGCGTCGCGTCGTTCGAGCGGCTCGCGCCCGACGTGATGCGCGTGATCCTCGACCTCGACGGCGCCGAGCGCATTTCCTTCTATGCCGGGCAATACATCAACATCCTGCTCGAGGACGGGGCGCGACGTGCCTTCTCCTTCGCCACCGCACCGCAGGAAGGCGAGCGCATCGAGCTGCACATCCGGCGCATCGAGGGCGGCCGCTACACCGGCCATGTGTTCGAGCACATGAAGGCGGGCGACACGGTGCGCTTCGAGGGGCCGCTCGGGTCGTTCTTCCTGCGCGAGGACTCCGACAAACCGATCATCTTCGTCGCCGGCTCGACCGGCTTCGCGCCGGTGAAGAGCATGCTCGAGTACGCCTTCGCCAAGGGCCTGCGGCGCAGGATGCTGCTGTACTGGGGCACCAGGACGCTGCAGGACATGTATCTCTCTGCGCTGCCGGAGCAATGGGCGCGCGAGCACGCCAACTTCACCTTCGTGCCGGTGCTTTCGGATCCCGCGCCCGAGGACCGCTGGCAGGGACGTACCGGCCTCGTGCACGAGGCGATCCTCGCCGATTTCCCCAACCTCGCCGGCCACCAGGTGTACGCCTGCGGCTCCACGGCGATGGTCGAGGCCGCGCATCCGGCGTTCCGCGCGCGCGGGCTCGCGCAGGACGACTGCTTCGCCGATGCGTTCCGGCCGGCGCCGCAGCTGGCGCGCCTCGGAGGCCACGCATGAAGCAGGCCCTGCGCATTGCCGCGCAGCTCGCGCTCTACGTGCCGCTGATGGCGCTCATCGGCTACTTTTCCACCGAGCCGCGCTTCTCCACGCTCGCGCCGGACGAGGCCCTGGTGCGCCTGTCGTTCATCCACGCCGCCGAGAGGAAGAAACCGTGCCGCCAGCGCAGCGCCGAGGAGCTGGCGCAGCTCGCGCCCAACATGCGCGCGGCGCTCGACTGCCCGCGCGAGCGCGCCGACCTGCTGGTGGAGCTGGAAGTCGACGGCAAGCTCGCGCTGCGCCGCGCGGTGCCGCCCTCGGGCCTGAAGCGCGACGGCAACGCCACGGTCTATTACCGCCTGCCGCTGCCCGCGGGCCGGCACCGCATCGTCGCGCGCCTGCGCGACCGCGCGGGCGAGGATTTCAACTTCGTCGGCGAGACCACGCTCGAGCTCGCGCCCGGCGCGGCGCTGCTCATCGACTTTTCCAAGGCCAAAGGTGGCTTCGTCTTCCGCACTTAAGACGCCGTGGCGCCACCTCGGCGCGCTCGGCTTTGCGCTGTTCTGGATGCTCGCGGCGAGCGGCATCTACCTGTACATCCGCTTCGATACCAGCGTTGCCGGGGCCTACGACTCGATCGGCGAGCTGGAATGGTGGTTCGGCGGCGTGCTGAGGAGCCTGCACCGCTACGCCGCCGACGCCTTCGTCGTGGTGGTCGCGCTGCACATCGTGCGCGAGCTCGCCGCCGGGCGCTTCCGCGGCTTTCGCGCCTTCACCTGGATCTCGGGCGTGCCGCTGGTGTGGCTGCTCTATGCGTCGGGCAGCGTCGGCTACTGGCTGGTGTGGGATGCGCGCGCGCAGTTCTCGGCGCAGGCCACCGCCGAATGGGTGCTGGCCCTGGGCATCGGCGCCGAGCCGATGGCGCGCAACTTCCTCGGCGTCGAGAGCATCACCGACCGCCTGTTCTCGCTGTTCGTGTTCCTGCACATCGGCCTGCCGCTCGCGCTGCTCGCCGGCATGTGGGTGCACGTGCAGCGCCTCGGCCGTCCGGCGAACGTGGCGCCGCGTGCGCTCGCCTGGGGACTGCTCGCCGCGCTGCTCGCGCTGGCGCTCCTCGCGCCGGTGTCCTCGGCGGCGCGCTGGGATCCCGCCGTGGTGCCGCAATCGTTGCCGACCGACTGGTTCCTGCTCTTTGTCCACCCGCTCATGTACGCGACCTCGCCCGCATTCCTGTGGCTCGCGGTGGGCGGCGTCACGGCTGCGCTCGTCGCGCTGCCCTATGTCACGCGCCGGCCGGCGGCGCCAATAGCGCGCGTCGATCCCGCGAACTGCAACGGCTGCGGGCGCTGCGTCGCCGACTGCCCGTACGAGGCCGTGACCCTCGTCGGCAAGCTCGCGCGCGTCTATGAGGAGCGCTGCGCGGCGTGCGGCATCTGCGCCGGCGCCTGTCCGTCCGCAACGCCGTTCCGCAGCGTGGCCGAGCTCGCTTCCGGCATCGACCTGCCGGACCTCACAGTGGACGCGCTGCGCCAGCAGCTGCAGCGCGCGCTGCCGGCCGACGAGCTCGTGTTCAGCTGCGAGGGCACGCGCGGCCCCGGCATCCAGCTGCGCTGCCTGGCAATGCTGCCGCCCTCCTTCGTCGAGTACGCGCTGCGCCACGGCGCGCGCCGCGTGAAGGCGATCGGCTGCCGCGAGGGCGAATGCACCTGGCGCACCGGCCTCGACATCAGCGCCGAGCGCTTCGCCGGCGCGCGCGAGCCGCACCTGCGCCCGCATGTCACCTACACGCAACTCGCCAATGCCTATGAGTTCACTCTCCGCTGAC
>JBDTMD010000246.1:0-4154 GCA_039934435.1 Burkholderiales bacterium | reverse complement strand
GGCTGAGCGATCGCCCGCCCGGCGGGAGCGATGCGCCGGACGCATCGCCGCGTTGCCAAAGCATCAAGCGACATGCCTGGGTGCACCGCTAGCATCGACCGGCCCAACGCACGAGGTCGATCCATGCAGCTCTACATCGGCAACAAGAACTACTCCTCCTGGTCGCTGCGCCCCTGGCTGCTGATGAAGCACGCCGGCATCGCCTTCGAAGAGCGAAAGCTCCGCCTCGGCTGGGAAGACGAGTCGCCGTTCAAGAAGACGCTGCTGGCGCTCGCGCCCTCGGGCCGGGTGCCGCTGCTCGTCGACGACGGCTTCGCGATCTGGGACAGCCTGGCCATCGCCGAGTACCTGGCCGAGCGCTTCGCCGACAAGCAGCTCTGGCCGCAGGACGCCAGAGCGCGCGCGCGGGCGCGCAGCATCTGCGCCGAGATGCACTCGGGCTTCGGCGAGCTGCGCAGCACCTTCGGCATGAACCTCGAGGCCCGGCTGCCGGAGGTCGGGCCGCGCATGCTGGCCGAGAAGCCCGGCGCGGCGCGTGACTTGAAACGCATCGACGCGATGTGGCGTGAAGCTCTCGAAGCGAGCCGTGGCCCGTTCCTGTTCGGCGCCTTCAGCATCGCCGATGCGTACTTCGCGCCGGTCGCCACGCGGATCCGCACTTACGGCCTGCCAGTGTCCGCCGAGAGTGCGGCCTACGCCCGCCACCTGCTGGCCCTGCCCGCCTTCCTCGAATGGGAACGCGAGGGCCTGGCCGAGCACGACTGGATCGCCGAGGACGAGTTCTACCGCACCCCGCCCGCTCCCTGAGGCCGGGCGCGCAGGCCCACGGTGCGGCTCGGTGCGCGGGCCTGCGTTACGCTCGTCGGATGCACTCCTACATCGTCGGCGGCGCCGTGCGCGACCGGCTGCTCGGCCTGCCGGTCGCCGACCGCGACTGGGTCGTGGTCGGCGCCACGCCCGAAGACATGGCGCGCCAGGGCTTCCGCCCGGTGGGCCGCGACTTTCCGGTTTTCCTGCACCCCGAGACTCACGAGGAATACGCGCTCGCGCGCACCGAGCGCAAGAGCGGGCGCGGCTATCGCGGCTTTATCGTGTACAGCGCACCGGACGTGACGCTCGAAGCAGATCTCGCGCGGCGCGACCTCACCATCAACGCCATGGCGCGCGATGAAGAGGGGCGCCTCATCGATCCCCACGGTGGCGAGAAGGACCTGCGCGCCGGCATCTTGCGGCACGTGAGCGCGGCGTTCGAGGAAGACCCGGTGCGCATCCTGCGCGTGGCGCGCTTCGTCGCGCGCTTCGGCTTTCACATCGCCCCGGAGACTGCTCAGCTCATGCGACGCATGGTGGAATCGGGCGAGGCGGACCACCTGGTCGCCGAGCGCGTTTGGCAGGAGTTTTCGCGCGGCCTGATGGAGGCGCACCCGGCGCGGATGCTCGAGGTGCTCGCCGCGTGCGGCCTTGCGGCGCGCCTGCTGCCGGAGCTGAAGAACGAGCAAGCCGCGCTCGAGCGCGCGGCGCAGGCCGGCGCGCCGGCCGCGGTCCGCTTTGCCGTCCTCACCTGGGGGCTCGATGAGCAGGCGGTAACGGCGCTGTCCGATCGGCTCAAAGTCCCCAATGAGGAGCGCGAGCTTGCGCTCAGCGCCAGCCGCTCGCGGCCGCTGCTCGCAGCCCGGGACGCGGGCAGGCTGCTCGAACTCCTGAAGCGCGCCGACGCCATCCGCCGGCCCGAGCGCTTTGCGCAGCTGCTCGACGCGGCGCGTCTGGCCGAGCCTTCGACGGACCTGCAGCGGGTCAAAAAGGCGTTTGCCGCCGCCGCCGCCGTCGACGCCAGCGCTATTGCGCGCGAATCGACCGCCGACGTCGGCCCCCGAGTGGAGCAGGCGCGCGAGCGGGCAATCGCCGAGACGCTCGCAAAGATGTAGAGTAACCACTATACTTTTCGGATGTAGAGGTATAGTGAATACTGTACTCAGGGAAAAGGAAGCCGCGATCCTCGCAGCGGCGGAGGAGCTGTTCGCCAACCGTGGCTACGCTGCTACGCGCACAGCGGACATTGCGAGCGCGGCCAACGTCACCGAGCGGACGCTGTTCAAGTACTTTCCCGACAAGGCAACGCTGCTTGGTCGGGTGATGCTGCCGGCGATGTCCGCGGCGGCAGCGGCGCCGCAGGTCGGGGATGCGCCGTTCGGCGAGTGGTTCGCGGCGTTCTTGCGCGAGCGCCTGGCCGCGGCGCAAGCCCGGCCGAACGCCCTGCGCGTGGTCCTCAACGAACTGCTGACGAACGCGGGCGCGCGCCGGCACTTCGGCCCGCTGTGGAAGCGCCAGCTCTGGTCCGGGCTGGTGAAGGCCGTCGCGCGCTTCCAGGAGCGCGGCGAACTGCGTGATGATCTGGACGCCGAGTCGCTCGCGCGCATGCTGCTGTCGCTCGGTCTGGGCTACCTGCTCACCCGCACTCTGGTCGCTCCAGCGCTCGCGTGGAACGACGAACAGGAGATTGAACGCCTGCTTCAGGTGCTGCGGCGCGGCACCGCGGCCTCTGCCGGGGAGACCTAAGGCGGGGGAAAGGCGGTGCGCGCTGACCGAGTAACAAAATCGCATATCTCGAAGACAGCGGCGCAACCCCTTCACTACTTGTGGAACACAGTCTTCTTCGGCAACATGCGGATGCCTTGGGGACACGCCTGATTCGCCCCACCTTCGCTCCTCAACCTGTTCGCGAAGCTCGCGCGCTTTCTGAGTTCACCGCGCTTCAGGTACAGCATCAGACTTGCCTCGGGATATTCGTAACCCTTAGCGCCGCCGCTGCGCAGACTATTAGTGGTACTTAGAGCTTTCGAGGGCGCCCCATGGGCTCAATGAACTACGACGCGGATCTTGGACGGATCCAGCGCACTCTCGCTTGCAGCAAAGATATTGCGCTGCGGCGCACCGCCGTCCATAGCGCCTTGGACCTTCGCTCTGGTGAACAAGTGCTGGAAATCGGGTGCGGCGGAGGCCTATATGCCTGTGATGCAGGTCATCGTGTTGGTCCGACAGGCCGAGTGTGTGCCGTAGACGCCAGCCGCGACCAGATTGCTGCGGCAAAGGAACAATGCGCAAATATGCAGTGGGTAGAATGTGCGGTCGGTAATGCGCTAGCGCTTCCGTACGAAGACGGGACGTTCAATGCTGCTTTCGGAGTGCAGGTGATTGAATACTTGCCCGAGTTGGACACGGTGCTTCGAGAGCTGCATCGCGTGCTTCACACTGGTGGCCGCCTCCTGATTTTCGCAACCAACTGGACGTCTGTCGTCTGGCACTCGACTCAACCGGATCGCATGCAACGGATGCTTCGAGAGTGGAACGAACACGCACCGTTTCCGGACCTACCGGCAATTCTCCCAGCCTCGTTGAAGCGAGCAGGATTTGCAGAGCTTCGACAAACTCCGGTTCCGGTTCTAAACACGTCATACGATGTGACATCGTTCAGCTACTGGATAGCGAGGCTGATGAAGGCATTTCTCGCCGGTCGCGGGAGTATGCGGGGAGAAGAAATCGAATCGTGGTTCGCGGAGTTCGACGAACTTCAATCGAGGGGGGAATATTTCTATTGCTCAACCCCGGTCATCACTCAAGCCGTCAAACTGAAATGAACCGGCACAATCTCGGGTTCCGCTTTCCCCGTCGAGTCCCCACCAATTGGCACGGGCGGTACGGACCGGTTTGCCTTTTTCCGGGGAATGAAGTTATTACGTGTCGACATCCGCTATAAGCAAATGAGCGTGACTTGCGCTGCTGCGTAGTGTGAATGGGGCTTGGAAGACCTATGACGGGATTGGTGCGCGAATACGGGTACGGTGTGCTGGGCCGCATTACGCTACTGGTGTTGTTCGCTGGCCATGCACTCTTCGCGGTCGCTGAAGCCCAAACCCCTCGAATGGATGATCGAGGCGTATTTCTCTATGTCGTCAATAATGGCTCGGCCGCGATCTCGGCCTTTCGCATTGATGCCAAGAACGGCGCACTTGCTCTTGTGAAAGGCTCCCCGTACGCGACAGGCGAAGGTCCTTATTCCGCCGCCGCCGACCCAAACGGGACGACGCTTTTCGTTACGAACTCGACCCCGGGCACGATCAGCGCCTACCGAATCGACGCGACCAGCGGAGAGATGG
>JBDTMD010000245.1:0-4165 GCA_039934435.1 Burkholderiales bacterium | reverse complement strand
GTTCCGCGCTCTCGACCACGACGTCATCATGCGCGTGGTGGACAAGTTCCTGATCCAGCTCGAGGAACAGCTGCAGGAGAAGAAGGTCGAGCCGAACTTCACGCAGAAACTGAAGCAACACCTGGCGAAGAAGGGCTTCGATCCGCTGATGGGCGCGCGCCCCATGGCGCGCCTGATCCAGGACACCATCCGCCGGGCGCTCGCCGACGAGTTGCTGTTCGGCAAGCTGGCGCACGGCGGCAAGGTAACGGTGGACGTGGACGATGTCGGCAACGTGGCGCTGCAGTTCGAGGTGCCGGCGCCGACCGCGCCGCCGCCGCCGGCGAAAGAACCGGTCGCCTGAGCTGCTGCGCTAGCTTTTCCCCGTCGAGCCGAAGCCGCCGGCGCCGCGCGCGCTGATGGCGAACTTTTCCACCACCTCAAGCTCGACCTGAACGACCGGCACCACCACCAGCTGCGCGATGCGCTCCAGCGGCTGGATCGTGAACGCTTTCGTGCCCCGGTTCCACACTGAGACCATCACTTCGCCCTGGTAGTCGGAGTCGATCAGACCGACGAGGTTGCCGAGAACGATGCCGTGCTTCGCGCCCAGGCCGGAGCGCGGCAGCACCACCGCCGCGAGTCCCGGATCGCCGAGGTGAATGGCGAGACCCGTACGCACCAGCTGGCTGTCGCCAGGCCGCAACTCGAGCGGCGCGTCGAGGCAGGCGCGCAGGTCGAGGCCGGCGGCGCCCGCCGTGGCATATTTGGGCAGGTGCTCGCGGATCCTCGGATCGAGGATCCGTACTTCAAGCCTTCGCACGCGTCCGCTTCTCTCCCGCCAGCATGCCAGCAACATGCGCGACCAGCCGGCGCGCGAGCTCGAGCTTTGAGGCGCGCCCGAGGACATGCTCGCCGCGCTCGTCGAACAGCGTGATCTCGTTGTCGTCGGCGACCAGCGCGCGCTGCGCCAGGTTTGCCGCCAGCAGCGGCACCCCCTTCTTCGCGCGCTTGGCGCGCGCATGCTCGGCCAGTTTCTCGCTTTCGGCGGCGAAGCCGACGCAGAACGGCGCATTCTTCTGCGCCGCAACCCAGGCCAGAATGTCCGGGTTCTCGGCGAGCTCGAGGCTCAAGCCGACGGCGGCGCCCTTCTTGATCTTCTGCTCGGCGCGGTTCTTCACGCGGTAGTCCGAGACTGCCGCCACGGCGAAGAACACGTCGCTGCCGGGCGCGGCCTTCTTCACCGCCTCGAACATCTGCTCGGCGGTCCTGACTTGCACGCGATCCACGCCTTCGGGTGCGGGCAGTGCCGTTGGCCCGCTTACCAGCGTCACGCGCGCGCCCGCCTCGTGCGCGGCGCGCGCCACCGCGTAACCCATCTTGCCGGAGCTCGTATTGGTGATCACGCGCACGGGATCGATCGGCTCCTCGGTCGGGCCCGCGGTGACCACCACGCGCTTGCCGGCAAGCAGCTGGGGCTGGAAGAAGGCCTCGATCGCGGCAACGATCTCCTCGGGCTCCGCCATGCGGCCCATGCCGACTTCGCCGCAGGCCTGATCGCCCGCCGCGGGACCGGCGAAATGCAAGCCGTCGCCGCGTAGCGTGTGCAGGTTCCTCTGCATCGCCGGGTTCTCCCACATCTCCACGTTCATCGCCGGCGCCACCAGCAGCGGGCAGCGCCGCGCCAGGCACAGGGTCGAAAGCAAGTCGTCGGCCAGTCCCCCCGCCAGCTTCCCGAGGAAGTCGGCGCTCGCCGGGGCCACGACCACGAGGTCGCGGTCGCGCGACAACTCGATGTGGCCCATGTTGTCCGGCACGCGCGGGTCCCACAGGTCGGTCCACGCTGTCTGCCCGGTGAGCGCCTGCAGGGTCACGGGGGTGACGAAGCGCGTCGCTGCCTCGGTCATGGCCACGCGCACGTCGGCGCCCTCTTTGGCCAGGAGGCGCGCGAGCTGAGCCGCCTTGTACGCGGCGACGCCGCCGGTGATGCCCAGCAACAGCCTTTTGCCTTTCAGGGTCATCGTGCGTAGGGCTGGCGCGTTATAGGAGGGAGCATTCTAGGGGATTTCGGGGGGTATCGCTTTGGGCATCGCCGACTGGCCGCCGCAGGAACGCCCGCGCGAGCGGCTGCTGGCGCAGGGCGCGGGGCAGCTTACGGATGCGGAGCTGATCGCCATTTGCCTGCGTTCGGGCGTGCGCGGCAAGAGCGCCGTCGACCTGGCGCGCGAGCTGATCGCGCATTTCCACGGACTCGCCGCCCTGCTTGGGGCGGAGCTGCGCGATCTGAAAGGCGTGAAGGGGCTCGGCACGGCCAAAGCCGTGCAACTCGCCGCGGTGCTCGAACTCGCCCGGCGCGCGCTGCGCGAGGAGCTGCGCGCCGGAAGCGCCCTCACCACGCCCGGCTCGGTGCGCGATTACCTGCGCCTCGCGCTCGGCGGCCGTGCGCACGAGGTATTCGTGTGTATCTTCATGGACGCGCAGCACCGCGTGATCAGCGCCGAGGAGCTGTTTCGCGGCACGCTCACGCAGACCAGCGTCTACCCGCGCGAGGTCGTGAAGTCGGCCCTGGCCGCGAACGCAGCAGCGGTGATTTTCGCCCACAACCATCCGTCCGGCGTGGCGCAGCCCTCGCAGGCCGACGAGTTGCTCACGCGCCAGCTGCGCGAGGCGCTCGCACTGGTCGACGTCAAGGTGCTGGACCACTTCATCATCGCCGGCAACCAGGCGCTCTCCTTCGCCGAGCGGGGCCTGCTATAATCCGCGCCTTTCGCGAATTCCGGAGCCCGCAATGTCCCGCGTCTGCCAAGTCACCGGCAAGAAGCCGATGAGAGGAAACCTGGTCTCGCACGCCAACAACAAGACCAAGCGCGTGTTCCTGCCCAACCTGCACTACCGCCGTTTCTGGGTGGAAAGCCAGAACCGCTGGGTGCGGTTGCGCGTATCGACAGCCGGCCTGCGCAAGATCGACAAGCTGGGCGTCGAAGCCGTGCTGGCCGAAATCCGCGCCAAGGCCAAGGCGCTCGCAAAGCAGAAGGAGAGCCGCTGATGCGCGACAAGATCAAGCTCGAATCGACGGCCGGCACCGGCCACTTCTACACCACGACGAAGAATAAGCGCGCCAAGCCCGACAAGCTGGAAATGAACAAGTACGATCCGAAGGCGCGCAAGCACGTGCTCTACAAGGAAACCAAGCTTAAGTAGCGCCGCGCATTGCGGTCGCACAAATGAAAAGGCCCGCTTGCGCGGGCCTTTTTCATTGCCACTGCCCCTTACGCGTAGCTGCGCAGGCGCCGCGAGAAATCCATCAGCGGCACGATGCCGCTCGCTTCGGCGCGATGGCACCAGTCCTGCAACTGACGCAGGAGCTGCTCCTTGGAGGCGTTCGAGCGCTCCCACAGTGCGATAAGTTCCTCGCGCATGCTGACCGCGACCTGCAGCGGCTTCGAGGGTTTGAGTGCCTCGGCGACGCGCGCGCGGTCGGCTTCCGCGCCATAGCCGATGCGCACCAGCGCGCGCTTCAACGGCTTGAGCACCTCGGCGTCGCGCGGCGACCAGTGCTGCAGGCGCTCGACCTCATCGCTCCAGGTCCGTTTCAGCGCCTTCGCGTAGCGCGCCAGGACATCGTAGCGATTGGTGATCACGGCGTGCAGCGTGTCGTAATCGCACATGGTCTTCGCCGGCTCGAAGCGCGGCGTCGGCGCCACTTTCTTCACCGTGGCGAGGCCCAGCGCCTCGAGAATGCGGATGTACATCCAGCCGATGTCGAACTCGTACCACTTGGCGGACAGTTTCGCCGAGGTAGCGTAGGCGTGATGGTTGTTGTGCAGCTCTTCGCCGCCGATCAGGATGCCCCAGGGAACGATGTTCTTGCTCGCGTCGGCGATGTCGAAACTCCGGTAGCCCCAGAAATGGCCGATGCCGTTGATCACGCCGGCGGCCCAGAACGGAATCCAGATGATCTGCGTCAGCAGGATAAGAGCGCCGGGCACCAGGCCGAACAGCGCCAGGTTTACCGCGCCCATGATCGTCAAGCCGAGGATGGCGTGGCGCGAGTAGATGTTGCGCTCCACCCAGTCATCCGGCGTGCCATGGCCGTAGCGCTCCATGGTCTCGGCCTTGTGCGACTCCTTCACGTACAGGAACACCCCGCCCCACAACACGCGGTTGATACCCAGGACCTGCGGGC
>JBDTMD010000244.1:0-4169 GCA_039934435.1 Burkholderiales bacterium | reverse complement strand
GAGGGGTCGCTGCTGATGTGGAAGATCGCCATGAAGCCGGGCCGGCCGCTCGCCTTTGGCAGCGTTGGCGCGGCAGCCTTCATCGGCTTGCCGGGCAACCCGGTGTCGAGCTTCGTCACTTTCCTCATCTTCGTGCGGCCGTTCCTGCTGAAGACCCAGGGCATCTCCTCGGTCATGCCGCGCGCCATCGCCGCGCGCGCCGATTTCGACTGGGCGGAGCCCGACGCGCGGCGCGAATTCCTGCGCGTAAAATGGAACGCTGCGGGCGGGCTTGACCTGTACCCGACGCAGGATTCGGCGGTGCTCACGTCAACGGCCTGGGCCGACGGCCTGCTCGACAACCCGCCCGGCCACGCCATCCGGACGGGCGATACGGTGCGCTTCCTGCCTTACGCGGAGCTCTATTGGTGAAAGTGAAAGTGCTCTATTTTGCGTCGCTGCGCGAGCAGCTCGGTACCGACCATGAGGAAATCGAGCTGCCCGCCGGCGTCGCCACCGTGGCGGCGCTCAAGTCGCACCTGCGCGGCCGCGGCGGCGCCTGGCAGCGGGCGCTCGCCGACGGCAAGCTGGTGCGCATGGCCGTCAACCAGGACATGGCGCAGCCGGCCGACGCGATCCAGGCCGGCGACGAAGTGGCGTTCTTTCCTCCGGTGACCGGCGGATGAAGGTCTCGGTACAGACGCAGGATTTCGACGCCGGCGCCGAGTTGCGCGCGCTGCAGCGAGATCCGAAAGTGGGCGCGGTGGCGAGCTTCATCGGCGTCGTGCGCGAGGTGGCGATGACCCTGGAGCACTATCCCGGCATGACGGAAAAGGCGCTGCGCAGGATCGTCGACGATGCCGCGGCGCGCTGGCAGGTCATGGATTGCACCGTGGTCCACCGCACCGGCGCGCTCGAGCCCACCGACCAGATCGTGCTGGTGGCGGTGGCGAGCGCGCACCGCGGCGATGCGTTCGCGGCGTGTGAATTCATCATGGATTACCTGAAGACGCAGGCGCCATTCTGGAAGAAGGAGGCCGCGGGCTGGGTCGAGGCGCGCGCGTCGGACGACCAGGCGGCGGAGCGCTGGAAGTGAGCGCGGCGGCCTTCGCGGCGATCGGCGTCGGCGCCGCGTTCGGTGCGTGGTCGCGCTGGGGGCTCGGGCTGCTGCTGAATCACGTGTTCCCGACACTGCCGCTGGGCACGCTGGTGGCGAACCTCCTCGGCGGCTACCTGATCGGCCTGACGCTGGGCGCCCTGAGCCATTTCGAGGTGCTGTCGCCCGAGTTGCGCCTGCTCGTCACCACGGGCTTTCTCGGCAGCCTGACGACTTTTTCCACGTTCTCGGCCGAAGCCAGCACTCTGATCAGCCGCGACCAGTATGGCTGGGCGGCGGCGCACGTCGGCGCGCATCTCGCCGGCTCCCTGCTGCTGACCTTCGCCGGCATTGCCACCATGCGCCTGATCCTGAGGTAAGCCATGCAAGGTGTCCGCCTGAGCTTCTATGTGCACGAGAGCCACAAGCACCACGGCGTCCTGCTCTACGAGTGGCTGCTGGAGACGGCGAAGAAGGCCGGCATCCACGGTGGCTCGGCGTTCCGTGCCATGGCCGGCTACGGCCGGCACGGCGTGCTGCATGAGCAGCACTTCTTCGAGCTGGCCGGTGAGCTGACGGTCGAGGTCGAGTTCCTGCTCGACGAAAAGCAGGCCGAGTCCCTGCTGGCGGCACTGCGCCAGGAGAAGGTGCGCGTGTTCTACGCAAGGTCGCCGGCCGAGTTCGGCGTCGTCGGCAACGGCGCATAGGGTGGCCGCAAGATCGATGCGCGCGTCGTTCCCGTTGCGACTGCTGCCGGCGGTGGCGCTGGCCGCGGTGCTTGTGCTGCTGGCCACCGCCACGCGTATCGCCCTCGCGCTGCGTGCCGATGCGGCGGTGCCGGACCTGGCGACGCTGGCGCAGGCCTTCGGCCGCGGCCTGTGGTTCGATGTCGTAGCGGCGATCTTCGCGCTGACGCCGCTCGTGCTGTGGCTGGCGCTGGCGCCCAATTGGCTGGCGCGCACCTGGATTTACCGCTCGCTGACGCTCGCCGCCTTCGCCGCTGGCTGCTTCGGGTTGCTGCTGCTGGCGGTGTCGGAGTGGCTGTTCTGGGAGGAGTTCGGCGCGCGCTTCAACTTCATCGCCGTGGACTACCTGCTGTACACGCACGAGGTCATCGGCAACATCTGGGAGAGCTACCCGGTCGGGCGCATCCTCGTCATGCTGGCGCTCGCCGCGCTGATCGTCACCACGCTGCTGGCGCGGCGCCTGTGGCGCGCGAGCGGCGCGCCGCTCGGCTGGCGCGCGACGCTTGGCACGCTCCTCGCGCAGGCGATCCTGTTCGGCGGCGCGTTGCAGCTGGCCGACGCCGGGCAGAAGGAGTTCTCGCCGCAGGATTCGGCCAACGAGCTGGCGGGCGACGGCCTGTACGATTTCTTCGCCGCCAACCGGCGCAACGAGCTCGACTATGAGCGCTACTACGCGACGCTGCCGCTGCCCGAGGCGCTCGCCACGCTGCGCGCGGGTTTTCCGCGGGCGCAGTGGGTTCAGCCCGAGCGCGGCGGTACGGAGCGGCTGGTGGCGCCTGCCGTTGCCGAGAAGCGCCTGAACGTGGTGTTGGTGAGCGCCGAGAGCCTGGGCGCGGAGTTTGTCGGCGTCTACGGCGACCCGCGCGGCATTACGCCCAACCTCGACCGCCTGGCGCTCCAGAGCCTCTGGTTCGCGGACGTCTACGCCACGGGCAACCGCACGGTGCGCGGCATGGAGGCGCTGGCGCTCGCGCTGCCGCCGACGCCCGGCCAGTCAATCGTGCGCCGCCCGCGCAACGAGCGACTGTTCTCGCTCGGCAGCGTGTTCGCGGACAAGGGCTATGCCGTGCTGTTCGCCTACGGCGGCTACGGCTACTTCGACAACATGAACGCGTTCTTCGCGGGCAACAACTACCGCGTCATCGACCGGCGCAGCATCCCGCCGGACCAGGTCCAGTTCGAGAATATCTGGGGCGTGGCGGACGAGCACCTGTTCGACCAGGTGCTGCGCGAGATCGACGCCGTGAAGGCAGCGCACCCGCAGCAGCCGGTGTTCGTGCACGTCATGACCACCAGCAACCACCGACCCTATACCTATCCGCCGGGCCGCATCGACATTCCTTCGGGCACCGGCCGCGACGGCGCGGTCAAGTACACCGACTACGCGATCGGGCGCTTCGTGGAGCATGCGCGCACCCGGCCGTGGTTCGCCGACACGCTGTTCGTGCTCACCGCCGACCACGGCGCCAATGCGCGCGGCACGCTGACCATTCCGGTGGACAAGTACCGGATCCCGGTGTTCGTGTACGCGCCGGCGCAGCTGGCGCCGCGGCGCGTGGACCGCCTGATGTCGCAGATGGACATCGCACCCACGCTGCTCGGGCTGCTCAACTTTGGCTACTACAGCAAGTTTTTCGGCCGCGACGTGCTGCGCGCGCCGCCCGCGACCGACCGCGCCTTCGTCGCCAATTACCAGACGCTGGGCTACCTGAAAGGTGATCGGTTCCTGGTGCTGCACCCGAAGCGCAAGGTCGAAGAATTCTTGGTGCAGGGCGCGCAGATGCGGCGGGTCGGCAAGCCCGATCCGGCCCTGACCCGGGAGGCGATCGCCTACTACCAGCTGGCGTCGCACGTCTTCAAGAACGGCCTGTACCTCGACGAGGAGCGGATCGCGCCTGGTCCGCAGCGCGTCGAAGGGCATTGAATCGCGGCGCCGCGCCCCCAATTTCCCTACATGCGCGTCGACAAATTCACCACCAAGCTGCAGGAGGCCCTCGCCGAGGCCCAGAGCCTCGCGGTAGGGCGCGATCACCCGTACATCGAGCCGCAGCACCTGCTGGCGGCGCTCCTCGAGCAGGAGGACGGCGGCGCCGCCTCGATCATCGCCAAGGCCGGGGGCAACCCCGGGGCGCTGAAGAAGGCCCTGGCCGATTCCCTCGGCCGCATCGCGCGCGTGGAGGGCACGCCGGGCGAGGTCAGCGTCTCGCGCGAGCTGGCGCAGCTGCTCAACGTCACCGACAAGGAAGCGCAGAAGCGCGGCGACCAGTACATCGCCTCGGAGCTGTTCCTGCTTGCCGCCGCGGGCGACAAGGGCGAGACCGGGAAAATCCTGAAACAGGCGGGAGTGG
>JBDTMD010000243.1:0-4220 GCA_039934435.1 Burkholderiales bacterium | reverse complement strand
CGGCGCGCGCAATGTGCGCCCGCGTCGTCCCGCGGGTCAAACCAAATATGGACCCGCGCGCCTCCGGATCCCAGTGCGGCGCCCCCAGCCCGGTGAACGCCGGCACGATGTAAACATCGCCTGAATCCAGCACGCTATTCGCCAGCGCTTCGACCTCGGACGAGGACTTGAAGAACCCAAGCCCGTCGCGCAGCCATTGCACCACCGCGCCGGCGACGAACACGCTGCCCTCCAGCGCGAACTCCTTGTCTTTCACGAACGCGCACGGCGTCGACACGAGCCCGTGCGAGGACTGCACCATCTCGCCGCCGGTGTGCAGCAGCATGAAGCAGCCGGTGCCGTAGGTGTTCTTCGCCATTCCCGGCGCATGGCAGGCCTGGCCGAACAGCGCCGCCTGCTGGTCGCCGGCGACGCCGCCGATGATCAGCGGCTCGCCGAACACGGCCTTCGGCACGATGCCGAAGGCATGCGCCGACGGATGCACGTCAGGCAGGATGGCACGCGGCACGCGCAGCAGGCGCATCAACTCCTCGTCCCAGTCCTGAGTGTGGACATTGAACAGCATGGTGCGCGCGGCGTTGGTCACGTCGGTGACGTGCGTGCGATTGCCCGTGAGCTGCCACACGAGCCAGGTATCGACGGTGCCGAAGGCGAGTTCGCCGCGCTCGGCGCGCCCGCGCGCACCGTTGATGTTGTCGAGCAGCCAGCCGATCTTCGTGCCGCTGAAATAGGGATCGATGACCAGGCCGGTCCTCTCGCGCACCAGGCTTTCGGCGCCGGCTTCCTTCAGCTCGCGGCACTGCGCCGCGGTGCGCCGGTCCTGCCAGACGATCGCGTTGGCGCTCGGCTCGCCGCTGGCGCGGTCCCAGAGCAGCGTGGTCTCGCGCTGGTTGGTGATGCCGATCGCCATCATGCTCTTCAGCGGCACCGCGGCACGGCGCAGGGCCTCGCGCGCCACCGTGCGCTGCGTGGCGAGGATCGCCTTCGCGTCATGCTCGACCCAGCCGGGCTGCGGATAGATCTGCGCGAACTCCTCCTGCGCGACGCTGACCAGAGCGCCTTGTTCGTCGAAGACGATGGCGCGTGAACTGGTGGTGCCCTGGTCGAGGGCGAGGATGTGGCGCATGCGGCTATTTTACCGAGCAGCCTGCACCGGGCAGCGTCGCATAGCGCTCGGCAAGCTGCGTGAATTCACGCAATGAACGCGCGGCGTCGAATTTGTCGCCCAGTTCTTCGGCCAGCAATGCGGCAACGGGTTCCGCGACCCCGGCGGCCAGGCGCGCGTCGAGGAACAACAGGCGCGAGCGGCGCGCCAGCACGTCCTCGACGCTGCGCGCGAATTCGTAACGCGCGGCGAAGCGCACCATGGCTTCGGAAAATCCGGGCGCCAGCTCGCGCCCGGCGCCGGGCAGCGACTGTACGGCGGCCGCCTCGGTGCCATAAAGGTGCAACCCGGGTGCATCGCTGATCGGACGCTCGCTGCTGTCGGGTGCGCCGACCAGCCGCAGATCGATCGTGGCGCCGGCGGGGCGCGCGGGCAACAGGCCGGCCGCCATGCAATGCGCGAGTACGTCTTCGGCCATGGCGCGATAGGTGGTCCACTTTCCGCCGGTGACGGTCACCAGGCCCGAGCGCTCGACCAGCACCGCGTGCTCGCGCGACAGCGCCTTGGTGTCGCCCGGATCGACGTCGGGCGGGCGCACCAGCGGCCGCAGGCCGACCCATACGGAGCGCACGTCGGCGCGCGTCGGCGCGCGCGCCAGCGTGCGCGCCGCCTCGCCGAGGATGAATTCGACCTCCTCGCGAAATGGCTCCGGCTCGGCAGCGAGGTCGCGGCGCGGCGTATCGGTGGTGCCGAGCAGGGTCTTGCCAAGCCAGGGCACCGCGAACAGCACGCGCCCGTCGTCGGTTTTCGGCACCAGCACGGCGCAATCGCCCGGCAGGAACTCGCGGTCGACCACCAGGTGCACGCCCTGGCTCGGCGCCAGCAATTCGCCGCAGTCCGCGCGGTCCATGCGCCGGACGTTGTCGGCCCAGACACCGGTGGCGTTGACCACGCAGCGCGCGCCAAGCGCGTGCTGGCGGCCGGTGGCGCGATCTTCCACCACCACGCCGGCGAGCTTGCCGTCGCGGTGGGTAAGGCCCACGGCAGCGCAGTGGTTGATGACCACGGCGCCCTTGGCGATCGCGGTGCGCGCGAGCGCAACGGCGAGCCGCGCGTCGTCGAACTGGCCGTCCCAGTACTGCAGCGCACCTGCCAGGTCGTCGCCGCGCAATCCCGGCGCGCGCTCGAGGGCGGCGCGGCCATTGAGGAATCGGGTAGGTCCGAGCGTGGCATCGCCGGCGAGCAGATCGTAAAGCGTCAGCCCGGCGCCGTAGAACCAGCGGTCGAACCAGCGCCCGCGCGCGCCGAACAGGGGCAGCAGGAACGGCAACGGCTGCACCAGGTGCGGCGCATTGCGCAGCAATCGCGTGCGTTCATGCAGGGCCTCGCGCACCAGCTTGAGATCGCCCTGCGCCAGGTAGCGCACGCCGCCGTGGACGAGCTTGGTGGCGCGAGAGGACGTGCCCTTGGCGAAGTCTTCGGCCTCGACCAGTGCCACCGTCAGCCCGCGCGCCGCGGCGTCGAGCGCCACCCCCAGGCCGGTGGCGCCGCCGCCGATGACGACGAGGTCGCGCTTGCCGGGTTGCTCAAGCAGGCGCGCCAGGTCGGCCCGCCCAGGCTGCGGTGCCGAACTCATGTGGCGCTGGTGTCCGCGTCGCCCGATTTGTCGGCGGCGATATCGACCGCCACATGATGCTCCGCACAGATGCGCCGCAAGCCCTCGGGTGGCTCGGCGTCGGTGACGAAGTGGTCGATGTCTGAAAGATGCCCGATGCGCACCGGCGCCGAACGCCCGTACTTGAGGCTGTCGGCCACGAGAATCGTGCGCCGGCTGCTCTCGACGATCTTGCGGGATACCTCCACTTCGCGATAGTCGTAATCCAGCAGGCTGCCGTCCTCGTCGATCGCCGACGTGCCGATGACCGCGTAATCCACCTTGAACTGGCGCAGAAAATCCACCGCCGGCTCGCCGACGATGCCGCCATCGGAATGGCGCAGCACGCCGCCGGCGACGATCACCTCGATCTGCGTGTATCCCTGCAGGATGTTGACCACGTTCATGTTGTTGGTGATCACCATCAGGCCCTTGTGCCCGCGCAGCGCCATCGCGACCTGCTCCGTGGTGGTGCCGATATTGATCAGGATCGAGCAATCGTTCGGGATCAGCCCGGCCGCCTTGGCGCCGATGCGCCGCTTGGCATCGGTTGCCAGTTGCCGGCGCGATTCGTACGCCAGGTTGGCCACGCCCGAAGGCAGCATGGCACCGCCGTGGTAGCGCATCAGCAGGCCCTGGTCGCAGAGCTCGTTCAGATCCTTGCGGATCGTCTGCGGCGTGACGCCGAACCGGCTCGCCAGTCCGTCGACGTCGAGTCGTCCGTTGTCGCGGGCCAGGGCCACGATGTCCGCCTGTCTTGGTGTGAGGAGTGGCATGCCGTCGGCCTAAAACCGCGATATTAGCAACAACAGTTTCTGTTTCTTTCGAATTGTGGCGATGCAGCAAGCGTTTTTCATGTGTTGACATTCGTTTGCTTTCGCTAATAGGATGCCTTCGCTGTCCGACTATGGGAGGAGACATGACGGAATTCAGGAAGCTGGGGGCATCGCTCGCATTGGCGATCGCTGTCGCCTACGCCCCGCTCGGCCTGGCGGGAATGAACGAGGCCAAGAAGTGGATCGACAAGGAATTTCAGCCTTCGACGCTGACCAAGGCGCAGCAGTTGAAGGAGATGGAGTGGTTCATCAACGCCGCCAAGCCGTTCAAGGGCCTGGAAATCAACGTGCTGTCGGAAACGATTCCGACGCACGAGTACGAATCCAAGACGCTGACGAAGGCGTTCTTCGAGATTACCGGCATCAAGGTCAATCACCAGGTGCTTGGCGAGGGCGAGGTGGTGCAGGCGGTGCAGACGCAGATGCAGACCAACCGCAACCTGTACGACGGCTACATCAACGATTCGGACCTGATCGGCACGCACTCGCGCCTGCAGAGCGCAATCAGCCTGACGGACTGGATGAAGGGCGAGGGCAAGGACGTCACCAACCCGATGCTCGACGTCGATGACTTCATGGGCAAGTCCTTCACCACCGGGCCGGACGGCAAGCTCTGGCAGCTGCC
>JBDTMD010000242.1:0-4223 GCA_039934435.1 Burkholderiales bacterium | reverse complement strand
GGCAGCGCGCCGGCGTAATTCTCGACCAGAATGCCGATAAAGCGCTCCAGCGAGCCGACGATGGCCCGGTGCAGCATCACCGGGATCTTGCGGGAGTTGTCCTCGGCGACGTACTCGGCGCCCAGCAGTTCCGGCATCGAGAAGTCGACCTGCATTGTCCCGCATTGCCACTGGCGACCGATGGCGTCCTTGAGCGTGTATTCGATTTTCGGGCCGTAAAACGCCCCTTCGCCCGGCGACAGCGTGAATTCGCAACCGGAACGGCGCAGCGATTCCATCAGCGCGAACTCGGCCTTGTCCCAGGATTCATCGGAACCGACCCGCTTGTCCGGCCGCGTGGCGATCTTATAGATGATTTCGGTAAAGCCGAAGTCGCGGTACACCTTCTGCAACAACGAGGTGTAGGCGACGCATTCATCGAGAATCTGCTCTTCGGTGCAGAAGATATGCCCATCGTCCTGCGTAAAGCCGCGCACGCGCATGATCCCGTGCAAAGCGCCCGACGGCTCGTTGCGGTGGCATTGGCCAAACTCGCCGTAACGCAGCGGCAACTCACGGTACGAGTGCAGGCCTGCGTTGTAGATCTGGATGTGGCCGGGACAATTCATCGGCTTGATCGCGTAATCGCGATTTTCGCTGGCCGTGGTGAACATGTTTTCCTTGTAATTCTGCCAGTGCCCGGATTTCTCCCACAGGCTGCGGTCCAGGATCTGCGGCGCCTTGACCTCCTGGTAGCCGTTGTCCCGATAGACGCGGCGCATGTATTGCTCGACCTGCTGCCAGATCGCCCAGCCCTTGGGATGCCAGAACACCATCCCCGGCGCCTCGTCCTGCATGTGAAACAGGTCGAGCGCCTTCCCCAGCTTGCGGTGGTCGCGTTTTTCCGCTTCCTCCAGCCGGTGCAGGTAGGCGTCCTGCTCTTCTTTTTTCGCCCAGGCCGTGCCGTAGATCCGCTGCAGCATTTCGTTCTTGGAGTCGCCGCGCCAGTAGGCGCCAGCCAGCTTCATCAGCTTGAACACCCTGAGCTTGCCCGTCGAGGGCACGTGCGGGCCGCGGCACAAATCGGTGAAGGCGCCTTCGGCATAGAGCGAAACATCCTGATCGGCGGGAATGTCGGCGATGATCTCGGCCTTGTAGTGTTCGCCTATGCTCCTGAAATAGGCGATCGCTTCGTCGCGCGGCAGCACGCGGCGCACGACCGGCTCGTCCTTTTTTGCCAGTTCCGCCATCTTGGCTTCGATCGCCCGCAGGTCTTCCGGCAGGAACGGGCGCTTGTACGAAAAATCGTAGTAAAAGCCGTCCTCGATCACCGGGCCGATGGTTACCTGCGCGTCGGGGAACAACGCCTTGACCGCGTAGGCAAGCAAGTGCGCCGTCGAGTGCCGGATGACTTCGAGTCCTTCGGGATCCCGATCGGTGAGGATCGCGACGTCGGCGTCGGCTTCGATTCGATACGAGGTGTCGACCACTTGGCCGTCGACCTTGCCCGCCAGCGCCGCCTTGGCGAGCCCCGGGCCTATGCTCTGCGCGACTTCGGCCACTGTCACCGGACCGGGAAACGGACGCTGCGAGCCGTCAGGCAGGCGAATATTCAACATGGTGGTTCCTTCTCATTTCGGTCCCGCGCTCTTTCGCAGTTCCAACATTCCTGCCATGGTCCCGCTCTGGCGGGGGAGTACCGCGCACAACAAAAAAGCGCGGTCGAGCCGCGCTTTTGGTGACACCAAAAAAGTGCGCTCGGTCAGCTTGACCGTTTCGTCGTGGTCCAAGTCAGCGGTGTCATAACGCTTGCCCTTTCCGTGCTGCTGCGGTGTTCCATGAAGATTACAATTGCCCTTCCGGACAGGAGGGGCACCTTCAGCTCCTGGTTGGCGCGATTGGACTCGAACCAACGACCCCTACCATGTCAAGGTAGTGCTCTAACCAGCTGAGCTACGCGCCTGATGGAACGAAGGGGCAAATTTTAACTGAAGCGCCATGTCCGCGGAACAAGACTTGCCCGCCCGCGCTCTCATACCTATGGACCTCATTCTGTGGCGCCACGCCGAGGCCGAGGACGGCGCGCCCGACCTCGAGCGCCGCCTGACGCCCCGCGGCCACAAGCATGCCGCGCACGTCGCCGAGTGGCTGCAGCACCGCCTGCCGGCCAAGTTCGTGGTGCTCGCCAGCCCCGCGCGGCGCGCCCAGGAAACGGCGCAGGCGCTGGGCGTTCCGCTGCGCACCGTGCCGGTCCTCGCCCCGGGCGCCGCGGTGCGCGACGTTCTTGCGGCCGCCGAGTGGCCCGAGCGCAGGAACGCGGTCGTGGTCGTCGGGCATCAGCCCGACCTCGGTCGCGTCGCCGCCTTCCTCGTGTCCGGGACGGAAGCGCCGTGGAGCCTGAAGAAGGGCGGCGCGTGGTGGCTGAGCAGCCGCGCGCGCGACGACGAGGCGCAGGTCGTGGTGCGCGCGGTCGTTACCCCCGAATTCGTCTAGAAAGCGCGTGCTAGGCTAGGCCCCAGGATGGAACAATTGAATTTTGCGCAGGTGCTCGCGCATCTGCGCGAATGGCTTGCGATACCCTGGTTCACGCTCGGTGACACGCCGGTCAGCGCCAGCCGGCTGCTTGGCCTGGCGGTGATAGTCGTCGCCGTCTGGTGGCTTGCCTCGCTCCTCGAGGCGGGCATCCGGCGCGTGGCCATGCAGCGCGCCGGCTACGCGCAAAGCGCGCCCAGCGTCTACATGTGGTCGCGCGTTCTGCGCTACACGGTGTGGATCGTCGGCACACTGGTCGGCCTGAGCTACATTGGTTTCGACATGACGAGCTTCGCGCTGTTCGGCGGCGCCATCGGCGTCGGCGTCGGCTTCGGCCTGCAGAACATCTTCAGCAACTTCATTTCCGGCATCATCATTCTTCTCGAGCGCACGCTGAAGGTCGGCGACTTCGTCGACCTTCAGTCGGGGGTGCGCGGGCACGTGCGCGAGATCGGCATGCGCTACACCCGCATCACCACCAATGACGAAGTGGACATCATCGTGCCCAATTCGGAGTTCATCAACGGCCGCGTCACCAACTGGACGTACGAGAACCGCATCCACCGCATCCATGTACCGTTCGGCGTCGCCTACGGCAGCGACAAGGAAAAAGTGAAGGCGGCGGCGCTGCGTGCCGCGCAGCGGGTGAAAGGCACCGTCACCGAGCCCGGGCGCGAGCCCGATGCGTGGCTCGTCGGCTTCGGCGATTCGAGCCTCAACTTCGAGCTCGTGGTCTGGGTCGGGCCCGACCTGGTGACGCGCCCCGGGCGCACCGACGCTGCGTTCCTGTGGGCGATCGAGGACGAGCTGCGCGCCGAGGGCGTCGAGATCCCGTTCCCGCAGCGCGACCTGCACGTGCGCTCGGGCACGCTCAGCGTGAAGATGGAGCCGGGCGCCGCCGCGCGGCACTGAGTGAGAAACGCGATGCGCATACTGAAAATCCTGCGCCTGCTGCTGGATGTGTACGGCGCGCTGTTCCTGATTGTGATCATCGTCGCGCCGCTAATCTATGGCGTGCTGCCGTACGAAGGCTTGTTGCGGCTCGGCGCCCTGCCGTTCTACGCCCTGGTCGCGGCGGCGTTCGCGCTCTGGGTCTGGCTCGCGGCGCGCGCCTTCTACGCAGTCGGCGATGCGGGCGACGAGGGATCGCGCGGGCCTGGGACCTCCTAGCCGCGGTTCAGTACCGACACCTTCTTGTCGGACAGGCCGCTCACCGCGAGCTTCATGCCGACGGATTTCCAGTGCCCGGCCTCGCCCTCCAGCGCCGCGGCCGAGAGCGGGTTGTCGTCGAGCCAGGATTGCGCCAGCTCGATCTCGAAGCCGCCCGTGTCGCCGGCCACCCGCAGCAGGGGCAATTTGACGTCGGTGCGCCGACGCAGGATGAGCGCGGCGAGGCGCAGCGCGAAGACGAGCGGCCAGTCGGCGGCCTCCATCCCGGCGTCGTGCATCTTGCCCAGCTTGCCGCGGTGCGCGAGCACCAGGCGCGCCAGGCGCTGCTGCTCCATGCGCGAGAATCCGGGCATGTCGGCGTTCTGCAGCACATAGGCCGAATGCTTGTGGTAATCCGCGTGCTCGATGGAAAGGCCGATCTCCGCCAGTGCCGCTGCCCATTCCAGCATCTGCCGGTCGGCATCGTCCTCGCGCTCGCGACCCGGGGTGAGCGCGTCGTAGATGGTGAGCGCGAGGCGCCGCACGCGCTCGGCCTGCGCGGC
>JBDTMD010000241.1:0-4227 GCA_039934435.1 Burkholderiales bacterium | reverse complement strand
AGACCGCCTGGTTTCCTCAGCGGGGTCACCCCCCGCAGTGGCCCCGCCGCCCGCCTATCGACCGTCCGAAAGCAGTTCGGCAACGCGCCGCTTGAGCCCGACAAGGTCGCGCTCGACCACGTTCCATACGATTTCCAGCTTGACGCTGAAGTAGCCGTGAATCAGACGATCGCGGGTTGCGGCAATTTCGCGTCATGGCACGTCGGCATGCGATTGCTTCAGTGAATCGGAAATTCTCTTCGCCGCCTCGCCGATGATCTCGAGCTGGCGCATGACAGCGCTTTGCGTCTTCTCATCCGACATGAAGTCCGCGCGACCGTTGGAGGTGAACCGCTCGATGCGTTCGATTGCCTCGAGAACGTGCTGCAAGTAAAGGCGATCCCTGCCAATCACACTGGGCGCGCTTCCTCGAGAATGCGTTTCTTCATGACCGGGTGCAATTCTTCCGGGGTGCAGATATCCACCTTGACGCCGAGCGCATCCTCAAGATCCAGCTGTAGGCCCACGTAGGCAAAGAGCGACACATCCGGACCGACGTCGACGAGCAGATCCAGGTCGCTGCCGTCCTTGTCCAGTCCGCGAACGACTGAACCGAATACGCGAACATTGCTGGCGCCACGCGCCGCGGCAATCGCGCGAATTTCAGTGCGATGGGCGGCAAGGGCCTCGGAAGGACGCATGCATTCATTATGCCCGAGAACGCGGAAATGCCTTACGCGGCGGCGCTGTGCCGCGCGGTCAGGATCAGGTCGGCTCTGCTGGAGACATCGTAGGCGGCGTAAACCGCGATCGCGTGTTGCTTGGCGGTGGCTGCGGCGATGCCGAGCTCATTCGCCACCTCGCCGATCGTGCGCCCCTTGAGCAGCAGCCCCAGCACCTCGCGCTCGCGCGCCGTTAGGCGCGATTCCGGCGTGCGCGGCTCGGGACCGGTCATCGCCTCGGGCGGAAAGTACTCGCCGCCGTCGGCGATCAGCCGCATGGCGCTCATCACCACCTTGGGTTTCGTCGATTTTGAGATGTACCCGGCGGCCCCGGCCGCGAAGGCACTGCGCACCGTGGCCGGATCCTCGTCCGCCGAGACCACCGCCACGCGCATCTGCGGATGCGCCTTGCGAAATCGCAGCAGAGACTCGATGCCGCCGAACCCGGGCAGCGCAAGGTCGAGCAGCACCAGGTCGAAGGCGCAGCCGCGCGCCGCGGCGAGTGCACCGGCCAGATCTCCCGCGGCTTGTATCTCGGCCCCGGCAAACGCCTTGGCTGCGGCGCCGCGCAGGTACTCGGCGATCATCGGGTGGTCGTCGACGATCAGGATCTTCATGGCCGGGGCGGGGTTGGCTGCCATGCCGGATTGTTGGCCAGCGGGGCGCCGCTGGCAAGGTGCCCCCATCCCCGCGGAACGAGCGTAACTTCGAACATCGCTCTAGGAGGCCTACCCCATCCTCCGCGTCGCCGGCAGCGTGAAATAGAACGTCGCTCCCTGCCCGCGCGCCGATTCCACCCACAGGCGCCCGCCATGGCGGACCACGATCCGGCGGCAGGCGGGCAGCTCGCGCGCGCCGCTGAACGCGCTGAACACCGAATGGTGATCGCGCGGATCGATGCCGCGGCCATTGTCGCGTACCGAGAACAGCCACTCGCGGCCCACGGGTCGCGCCGAGACGTGAACCAGGGGCGCGTCTTCATCGCAGTGGCGTACCGCATTGGCGATCAGGACGCTGAACACGCGCTCGCGCTGCCGGCGATCGGCGCGCACCCGCGGCAGCGAGCCGCCGTGCACCGCCGCGCCGGCCGCGTCGAGCTGCGATCGCAGGCGCGCCAGCGCGCGCGCCAATACCTCGTCGCATTCCACCTGGCGTGCGAGGCGCGGTGCGAGCGACGCGCCGGCCAGGGCCCACAGCGCAGCGGGCAGCCGGCGCACATCGGTCCGAGCTCCGCTGTCGCTCATGGCCTGCATTGTTTCATTCCCGGCGCTGATATATTGGCGCATGGACAATGTTTCACTAGACGATATCCGCGCCGCGGCGGCGCGCATCGCCGGCGCGGTCGAGCGCACGCCGTGCCTGCACAGCCGCACGCTGTCGCGGCTTGCCGGCTGCGAATTGTGGCTGAAATTCGAAAACCTGCAATTCACCGCCTCGTTCAAGGAGCGCGGCGCGCTCAACAAGCTGTTGTCGCTGTCGGACGCCGAGTGCAAACGCGGCGTCATCGCCATGAGCGCCGGCAATCACGCGCAGGGCGTCGCGTACCACGCCGCGCGCCTCGGCATCCGCACGGTCATCGTAATGCCGCGCGGCACGCCCAACAACAAGGTGTCGAGCACCCGCGTGCATGGCGCCGAGGTAGTCCTCGAAGGCACCACGCTGTCGGAGGCCGGCGCGCACGCGCGCGAGCTGGCGGCGCGCGAGGGCTACATCTTCGTCCACCCCTACGACGACCCCGCAGTGGTCGCCGGCCAGGGCACGGTCGGCCTGGAAATGCTGGAAGACATCCCGGGCCTCGAGATGCTGGTGGTGCCGGTGGGCGGCGGCGGCCTGGTCTCGGGCATCGCGACCGCCGCCAAGGCGCTGCGGCCCGAGGTGCACGTGTTCGGCGTCGAGTCGAAATCCTGGAGCGCCATGTTCCAACGCATGCACGGCCTGCCGGTGGAGGTCGGCGGCGACACTATTGCCGAAGGCATCGCGGTGCGCGACGTCAGCGCGCTGACGCTCGAGATCTGCAAGCGCTGCCTCGACGAGGTGCTGCTGGTCGACGAGGAGATCATCGAGCGCGCCATCGTCGCCCTGATCGAGATCGAGAAGACGGTGGCCGAGGGCGCGGGCGCGGCGGGGCTCGCCGCGGTGCTCGCGTATCCGCAGCGCTTCGCCGGCCGGCGCGTCGGCATCCCGATCTGCGGCGGCAACATCGACTCGCGCGTGCTCTCGGCGGTGCTGATGCGCGGGCTGGTGCGCGACGGCCGCCTGGTGCGCATGCGCGTCATGATGCCCGACCTCTCCGGCAGCCTCGCCAAGGTGGCGGCGCTGATCGGCGAAGCCGGCGGCAACATCGTCGAAGTGCAGCACCAGCGCGTCTTCGGCACCGCGTCGGTACGAACGCCCGAGGTCGAGTTCGTCATCGAGACGCGCGACCGCGAGCACACGCGCGCCATCGTCGCCCACCTCGGCCAGCACGGCGCCAAGGCGCGGCTCGATACCTAGGCCGCGGGCTCGGAAATCTCGATCAGGTTGAGGTCGGGGTCGCGCACGTACACCGAGCGGATCTTCGACACCGCGCCGGTCTTCATCACCGGGCCGTCCAGGATCGGCACCCGCGCCGCCTTCAGCTTCGCGATCACCGCGTCGAGCGGCATGGAGGCGATGAAACAAAGATCCAGCGTCCCGGGCGCCGCGACGTGCGCGCGCGGCGTGAACTCCTTGCCCCACTCGTGCAGGTTGATCTTCTGGTTGCCGAATTTCAGCGCCTGGCGCGTCTCGGTCGGCGTCTTGAACGACTCCAGCTGCATGCCCAGTACATCGCGATAGAACCGGACGCAGCCCTCGAGGTCGCGCGTCGTGAGCACGATGTGGTCGACGTGGTCGATCACTTGCGCTTCAGCATCCTGAGCGGGTTGTATTCGATCACGGTCTCGCCGCGCTGGTTCACGACCTTGTTGGCGAAGCGCACCAGGCCGCGATCGCCCTTGGACGTGAGGCGGCACTCGGTTACTTCGACTTCGACGTGGATCGTGTCGCCGACCACCGTCGGGCCCTTGACGTCGAGCGTGGCGTTGAGAAAGGCGAGCCCGGTGTCCTGCATCGAGGGCAGCAGCAGGCCTTCGGCAAAGGAATACACCAGCGCCCCCGGCACCGGCCGGCCCTTGATGGCGCGCGCGGAGTCATCCTCCACCGCGAACAGCTCTTCGGTCAGCCAGGTGAGGTTGACGAAGTGCGCGAGGTCGGACTCGGCGATGGTGCGGCGATGCGTGCGAAAGCGCATGCCGACCTTCAGGTCGTCGTAGCAATAGCCGCGGCCGATCGGGTGGACGTTGTCGTTCATGTCAGAAGATCGTGTAGGCGCCGTCGATGACGAAGTGATCGCCCGTATGGTAGCTGCTGGCGTCGCTCATCAGGTACACGGCGATGCCGGCAAAGTCCTCCTTCGTCCCCCAGCGGCGCAGCGGAATGCGCGGCAGCACCGCGGCGGCGAATTTCTCGTCGCCGATGGCCTTGGCCGTCATGTCGGATTCGATCC
>JBDTMD010000240.1:0-4243 GCA_039934435.1 Burkholderiales bacterium | reverse complement strand
GTCGACGAGGAGGAGATCAAGAACCTGCACACTGCGCTGAAGGGCGAGCTGCTGCACCGGCACTTCGGCAATGCGGTGCGCCTCGAGGTGGCCGACAACTGCTCGCAGGCGATGATCGACTTCCTGCTGCAGCAGTTCGACCTGCAGGATGTCGACCTGTACCGCGTCGAGGGCCCGGTGAACCTGTACCGGCTGCGCGAGGTGCACGATCAGGTCGAGCGGCCCGACTTGAAGTATCCGGTGTTCCAGCCCGGATTGCCGGTGCCGCTCGAAGCGAGCAGCAACCTGTTCGAGCTGCTGAAAAAGCAGGACCTGCTGCTGCACCATCCCTACCAGTCGTTTGCGCCGGTAATCGAGTTCATCCGCACCACCGCCGCCGACCCCGGCGTCATCGCCATCAAGCAGACCGTGTATCGCACCGGCACCGACTCGGAGCTGATGGAGATCCTGGTCGACGCCGCGCGCCGCGGCAAGGAAGTCACGGTGGTGGTGGAGCTGATGGCGCGATTTGACGAGGAAGCGAATTTGAACTGGGCGGCGCGGCTCGAGGAGGTCGGCGCGCACGTCGTCTACGGCGTCGTCGGCCACAAGACGCACGCCAAGATGGCGCTCATCGTGCGCCGCGAGGACGGCGAGCACGGCAAGGTGCTGCGCCGCTACGCGCATCTTTCCACGGGCAACTACCACCCGCGCACCGCGCGCCAGTACACCGACTTCGGCCTGCTCACGGCGAACGAGGGCCTGTGCGCCGACGTCGCCGAAATCTTCAAGCAGCTCACCGGGCTCGGGCGCGTGGGCAAGGTGCGCCACGTCTGGCAATCGCCGTTCACCCTGCACAAGCGCGTCGTCGAGGCGATTCGCAACGAAGCGCGGCTGGCGCGCGAGGGGCGGCCGGCGCGCATCGTCGCCAAGATGAACGCGTTGCTCGACCCGCAAGTCATCGACGAGCTGTACCTCGCTTCCCAGGCGGGCGTGAAGATCGAACTCATCGTGCGCAGCGTGTGCGCGCTGCGGCCCGGAATCGCCGGGCGGTCGGAGAACATCCGCGTACGCTCGATTGTCGGCCGGTTCCTCGAGCACACGCGCGTGTTCCTGTTCCTGAATGACGGCGCCGAAGACGTCTACCTGTCGAGCGCCGACTGGATGGGGCGAAATTTCTTCCGCCGCATCGAGCTGTGCTTCCCGGTGCTCGACCCGGCGTTGAAGCGCCGCGTGATCCGCGAGGGCCTGCAGCCCTGCCTCGACGACAACGTTCAGGCCTGGGACATGGATGCCGAGGGCACCTACACGCGGGCGCGCCCGCGCCGCGGCCGGCCGCGCTCGGCGCAGGAGGAGCTGCTGTTCACGCTGGCGACGCCGTCCTGATGACGAACCCGCACAAGGGGGCGACCGGCCCGCAGCGCATCCTGAACGCGACGCGCTATTCGCTCGCCGGCATCGCCGCGGCGGCGCGCCACGAGGCCGCGTTCCGCCAGGAGCTGCTGCTCGCCGCGGTGCTGGTGCCGCTCGGCCTGTGGCTGGGCGACGACGGCGTGGAACGAGCGCTGCTCGCAGGCAGCGCACTGATGGTGCTGGTCGTGGAGCTTCTCAATTCGGCCATCGAGGCGGTGGTCGACCGCGTGTCGCTCGAAGACCATGACCTCGCCAGGCGCGCCAAGGATTACGGTAGCGCCGCGGTGATGCTGTCCCTCGGCACCACCGGCGCGGTCTGGCTGCTGCTGCTCGTGCCCCGCCTGTAGCCTTCAGCCCCGCGCCACGCGCATCACGCCCGAAACCCTGCGCGCCACGGCGCTCGCGGGATGCTTAAGGACGCCTAGGTCCCCGCGCACCACTGGCGCCAATCGCGTCCTTTGCATCGCTTGGTGCATTCGCGTACGTCCGGCAAGGGTCCGAATCTGTCCGCGATGCCGCGTCTTCGCTCTTGTCGTATAGGGCATAGAGCCTACGAGCCTCCGTTCTGTCGCCTACCTGGCAGGCGAGACCTGCAAAGTTTTTCCACATCCAGGGTCGAACCATGCGCTTCGTCTCCACGTCGCGGAAACCCAGCCTCATGGTCGGCCAATCCACATTCGATTCAGCAATGCTGTGGCGATGGTCCATTCGAAATATCCATTCGTAGGCAAGCGCATAGATGGCAGCGCCATGTTTAGTTCGGGTATTTTCGAGAGCGAATTGCGCGACGCCTTCCATGAGTTCAAAGGAGCCGCCCCGCCGAGGATGCAGGATCTCCATTGGAATCGTATACACCGCGAGGTAGTCTGGCCACTCCGCAATCGCCGATTTCAGCAACGTTAGGCGATCCGCCTTGTAGCGGGGATGATGGAAGGCGATACTGAGCTTCAAGGCGTGCCACGGCCCAGTCCGTCTTAGCTTTTCCGACGACACGTTCAGCGTGGCATCGGATTTTTCCAGCAGACTGTAAAACAGATCCCAGGCTTCGGGGCTCACGGTGCGCGCGGCACGCGATCCACGGACGTTCCAAGCCTGCCCGTAGTACACAAGCGCCTCCGCAAGCCTTGAATATCCTTCGCCGCCCTTTGCCGCCGTCCATTCCGCAGCTTGCCGGGCGCCTTGCACGCCCGTTATTTGAAAATTGCCGACCATCGACAGATACAAAGCCTCGAACAGGTACTCGCCGCTGGCGAAACGTTCCGCAGAGAATCCCAGGTCGTTCGCGGCGCGTTCAATCAGGTCGTAGTCGGGATCGGCAAGCAATCGGTCGAAATTGGTTTTAGCCTGTGCAAAATCAGTCCAACCGGGCGCAGCGCAGCTCAACCTGGTCAGGTCATCGGCCTGCGTCGAAGGTTGAAAGCATTCCCCTGGTTGGTGATCCCAGGGGTAGCGCTTTTGCTCGGCCGGCTGCGCACCCGACACGCCGGGCAGCCACAAGGCCGCGGCAATGGCTAAATAGAACGCTGGCAGACCAACATTACTTCGAAGCAAAGATCCGGCACGCATCGGGCTCCTCCCCCGCGCTTCGGTCCCTGACCTTGTCATAGATTTCATACAGGCGGCGCGCTTCATCCCGGTCGCGCACCTGGCAGGCCAGCGCCGCGAATCGCTTTGTACGCAGTGGCTGCAGCGCACGCCGCTTATCGGCGTCCCGGAAGCCTTGCTTCATGAGCGTCCAGTCGGCCTTCGAGTCGGCCAGCGTGCAGTCGCAATCTTCGCGAAACTGGCGCTCGTACAGCAAGGCATAGATTGAGGCGCCGTGCTCCGCCTTGGTGCGGTCCAGTGCAAAGCGCGCGACGCCTTCCATCAGTTCGTAGGACCCGCCCCAGCGAGGGTGCATGCGCTCCATTGGGATGGAATAGACCGTGAGATAGTCAGGCCAGGCTAGGCTCGCCGCCTGCAGCGCCTTCGGCCGTTCGCTTTCGAGTTTGGGATGGGCGAACACGATTGCCAGCTTCAGCGCGTGCCAGGGCCCCATCTGCTTGAGCATTGCCGACGAGCTATCCAGCGTCGCGTTCGCCTCCGCAAGGCCTTTGTAGAACGCGTCCCACGCTTCAGGCGTAACAGTATTGGCGAATCCGGTACCGCGGGCCTTCCAGGCCCCGTGATACTGCACCAGCGCCTTGCCCAGATACGCATAGCCTGCGCTTCCCTTTGCACTCAGCCATTGCTCAACAAAGCGGGCGCCATGCGCCCCATCGAAATCCAGCGAGGTGCTCAGGGTGGTGTAGAGCGCTTCGAATAGATATTCGCCCGTGGCGAACTTTTCGCGGGAGAAACCGAGCTCCTGCGATGCACGTTCGATCAAATCGTAGTCCGGCGTGACCAGGAGCGAGCCGAAATTGCTCTTGGATTGCTCGTAATCGGCCCAGTCCTGGCCTCGGCAAGCCGGATTGAGCAGCACTGCGTCCGGGATCACTTTGCCGTCCATAAAACACTTGCCGGGCCGCGTATCCCATGGGTATCGCTTTGCAGGCTGCGCGCTGTGCTGCGCCAGGCAGGCGCAAGAAACGAGTGCCAACAAGATTGCCAGCGCGCCACGTTCAAGAGTCACGATATCTCCCTTTCACCCATTGACGAATCGCCCTCAGCCCCGCGCCACGCGCATCACGCCCGAGACCTCGCGCACCACCACGCTCGCGCGCTTGAGTTGCGCCAGGTTCGCGACCGCGAACGTGAAGCGCATGAACGCCAGGTCGTCTCGGCTCTGCGTGCGCACCGCGGTGACGTTGATGTGCTCGCGCGCCAGCGCATCGCCGATGTCGCGCAGCAGCCCCGGCCGGTCGCTCGC
>JBDTMD010000239.1:0-4248 GCA_039934435.1 Burkholderiales bacterium | reverse complement strand
CCTTGACTCTTGACCAGGCTTGGCAGTTGGCCGAAGACGCTAATCCCGAGTTGCAGACGGCACGGGCCAATCTGGCTGCCGCCGAGGGGCAGCTCACCGACGCGCGCGGTCTCCTTTGGAACAATCCTCAACTCTCCGCGGAGGGTATGCGGCGCGAGGTTCCGCAGATCGGGTTGGACAATGAGCGCCGGCGCGAATGGAACGCCGGTATCTCGCAAACCTTCGAGATCGCCGGCCAGCAGGGGTACCGCCGTGAGGCGGCCACACAGGAATTGGCGGCGCTTGAGTCGACGCTGCAAGAGACACGCCGTCAGGTGCGCTCAGAGGTGGAACAACGCTACGTTCGAGTGCTAGCGCTGCAGCTTCGCATCGCCACCGAAGAGCAGGCGCTCAAGTTGGTCGAGGACGCGGCCGCGGTCGTCAAGAAGCGCGTCGAGGCTGGCGAGGACAGCCGCCTCGACGGCAATCTGGCCGTAGTCGAAGCCGAGCGGGGGCGCAACCAGTTGGCTTCGCTGCGCGAGCAGCTTATCGAGGCGCGCGTAGAACTGGCCCGCGCATTGCAAACGGCGCCCGAGAATCTGCCCGAAGCCACCGGCGAATTAATCCCTTTGGTTGCGAACTACAGTTTGGGCCAATTGCTCGACAGCGCCGCGAATCGGCCGCAACTGCGTGCCCTCGAATTGCGGGAAACCGCGGCGAGGAGCCGCCTCAGCTTGGAGCGCGCGTCAGTTTACCCCGACATCACGATAGGAGTGAGCGCGGGCCGGGAAGGACCGGGTGAGGCGCGCGAGAAGCTCGTTGGTCTTACTGTCTCAGTGCCGCTGCCGCTATTCCGGCGCAACGCCACCGGGATCGGTAAGGCGAGCACGGAGCTTACCCAAGCCCAGATCGAGCGGCAGGTCGCCAGCCGCGACGCGCCTACTCAAGTGCGCGCCCAGTGGCTAAAGGTCGAAAGCCTCCGCATGCGCGTGAAGCGGCTCGAAGACACTGTAATGGCGAGGCTCGATGACAACCAGCGACTATCGGCGAAAGCCTATGGCGCGGGCGAGCTCGGTCTGCTGCAGCTTATCGTCGTCAATCGCCAGGTGCTCGACGGGCGGCGTGATCTCCTCGACGCGCAGACTGAATTGCGGCTCGCCACGATTGCGCTCGAGGCCGCGGCCGGCTGGCCTGGCAGCGGAGACGGCAAATGAAAGCTTTTTTGTTGCCTTGTCTTGCGTGCTTGGACCCAGCGCTTCAACGCGGAACCCAATTTGACGCGCGCCGCGCTCGAATGAGTGCGCACCCTCTCGCGCCAGAATCACGCTTTAGGAGTATTGCCATGAAGTGGTTTGCTGGATTGATGTTTTTCATTCTGCCCGCAGCTGGCATCGCGGACGAAGGGCACGGTTCCAGTCCGGAGCCGGCGGCATCCGCGTCACTCACCCCGCGCATCGAGGCGCAATCGGACGCCTTCGAGCTGGTGGCGATCCTCGACGATGGCAAGCTCACGCTCTACCTTGACCGCTTCGCCAGCAACGAGCCGGTGCCGAACGCCAAAATCGAAGTCGAAAGCGGCGCATACAAGGCCGTCGCGCAAGCGGACGGCCATGGCGCATATACCGCGCCGGCCGACGCCTTGACGAAGCCCGGCCAATACCCGCTCGTGTTCACCGTCCAAGCAGGTGAAGCCTCGGATTTGCTCAATGGCACGCTCATCGTTCCGCAGCCTGCCGTTCAATCGCCGCACGGGCGTGACTGGATGCAGTGGCTGGCGTGGATCGCGGGCGGTGCAATCGTGGTCGGCATACTCTGGCTGCTCCGGCGTCGCAGCAGGATCTCTCGCGCGGCTACCGCGATGGCAATCGCGGTGGCGGTGCTGCTCATTTTCGGCGGCGCACCCGCAGCCGTGTTCGCCGACGAAGGCCACGACAAGGCGAAGGGGAGCGCGCCTGGGTACGCGGCCGGCGACAATGCCAGCGCGCGGCGACTCGCCGACGGCGGCGTATTCATGCCGAAACCTGCGCAGCGCCAGCTCGGTGTCCTCACCATCGTGGCGGAAATGCGCGACCTCGCCCGCAGCATCGAGCTGAACGGTCGCGTGATCGCAGACCCCAACGCCGGCGGCCGCGTCCAGTCGACCCAGTCCGGGCGCATCGAGGCGGGCCCGCGCGGCCTGCCGACGCTCGGGCAGAAGGTCAGCAAAGGCGAGGTGCTCGCATATGTCAAGCCGGTCGCCAATGCCATCGAGCTTGGCAACCAGCGCGCGCAACTGGCGGAAATCAACTCGCAGTACGCGCTCACCGAGAAAAAGGTAAAACGTCTCGAAGGACTCGAAGGCGCCGTGCCACAGAAGGAGATCGATGGCGCGCGCGCGGAATTCGCCAGCCTTGCCGGGAGAAAAGCCGCCGTCGGCAGCAGCCTCAGCAATCGCGAAGCCTTGATCGCACCCGTTTCCGGCGTGATCAGCGCAGCGACCGCGATCACCGGGCAGGTAGTCGAAGCGCGCGAAGTCCTGTTCGAGATCGTCGACCCGCAACGCCTGTTGGTCGAGGCGCTCGCCTACGACGCGGCCATCGTCGCCGACATCGCCGGCGCGAGCGGGGCGCCCCCCGGCGGCGGCTCGCTGCCGCTCGTATTTGTCGGAGGCACTCAGCAATTGCGCGAACAAGCGCTGCCGCTGCTGTTTCGCATCAAGCCGCCGCTGCCGCCGCTGGCAGTCGGGCAACCGATCAAAGTAATCGCCCAGACCCGGCAGACGATCAAGGGCGTGGCGGTGCCGCTCGCCGCGCTCACCAGGAATAGCGCCGGCGAGACCGTGGCGTGGGTGCACGTGGGCGCCGAAAAGTTCGTCGCCAAGAAGGTTAGCTTTCAGGCGCTGGATGGCGCCAACGCGGCGCTGACTGACGGCATCGCCGCCGGTGAGCGGATCGTCACCGCCGGCGCCGCAGCGCTGTCGCAGGTCCGCTGAGCGGCACCGCCATGTTCAATCTTCTCATCGACACCAGCCTCAAGCAGCGCCTGCTGGTGCTGGCGCTGTCGCTGGTTCTCGTTCTCTATGGCGGCTTCATCATCAAGCAGATGCCGGTGGACATCTTCCCCGATCTCAATAAGCCGACCGTCACGCTGCTCACCGAGGCCGGCGGCATGGCGCCGGAAGAGGTCGAGCAACTGGTGACCTTCCCGGTCGAAACCGCGATGAACGGCATGCCGGGCGTGACGCGGGTGCGCTCGGTGTCGGGCATCGGGCTGTCGTTGGTATTCGTGGAATTCGACTGGGGGACCGAGATCTTCCGCAATCGCCAGCAGGTCGCCGAGCGCCTGTCGCTGGTAAAGGAACAACTTCCCGAAGGCATTGCCCCGCAGATGGGGCCGATCTCCTCGATCATGGGCGAGATCATGCTGATTGCGCTGCCCGCCGATCCGGCGCGCACCAGTCCGATGCAGGTACGCGAGTATGCGGACTGGGTGATGCGTCCGCGGTTGCTCACGATCCCTGGCGTGGCGCAGGTGATTCCGATTGGCGGCGAGGTCAAACAATACCGCGTCGAGCCCACGCTGGCGCAAATGCAGGCATTGGGGGTGACGCTCGAGCAGCTCGAGTCCGCCCTCAAGAATTACGCCGCCAACACCAGCGGCGGCTTTCTCGAGCAAAGCGCGCGCGAGTACCTGATCCGCAACATCGGCCGCACCGCGCGCCTGGCCGACCTGCAGAACCTCGCCATCACCGCAAAAAACAACCAGCCGATCCTGCTCAGGCAGGTGGCGCAGGTGAAGCTTGCCGCGGCGGCGAAGCGCGGCGACGCGAGCTACAACGCCAGGCCCGCCGTGATCCTTTCGGTGCAAAAACAGCCGGCCGCCGACACCGTGCAGCTCACGCGCGACATCGAGCTAGCGCTCGCCGATCTTGGCAAATCGCTGCCGGCGGGCATGGCGGCCCCCGAGATCGTATTCAAGCAGGCCAACTTCATCGAAGCCTCGGTCACCAACGTCGGAGAGGCGCTGCGCGACGGCGCGATCATGGTCGCCGTGGTGCTGTTCTTGTTCCTGCTCAATTTCCGCACCACGCTGATTGCTCTCACCGCGATTCCGATGTCGATCCTGATCACCGCGCTCACGTTCAAGCTGATGGGGCTTTCGATCAACACCATGACGCTCGGGGGCCTCGCGATCGCGATCGGCGCGCTGGTGGATGACGCTGTCGTCGGGCTCGAAAACATCCTGCGCCGGCTCAAGCGCAATATCGCCGACGGCACGCACAAGCCGGCG
>JBDTMD010000238.1:0-4265 GCA_039934435.1 Burkholderiales bacterium | reverse complement strand
CCAGATGCCGCGCCACGCCGAACTCGTCGCTGATGCCGTTGCCGCCCAGCATGTCACGCGCCATGCGCGCGATGTCCAGCGCCTTGCCGCAGGAGTTGCGTTTCATGATCGAGGTGATCTCGACCGCTGCCGTGCCTTCGTCCTTCATGCGGCCCAGGCGCAAACAGCCTTGCAGGCCCAGCGCGATCTCGGTCTGCATGTCGGCGAGTTTTTTCTGGATCAGCTGGTTGGCGGCGAGCGGGCGGTTGAACTGCTTTCTGTCGAGCACGTACTGGCGCGCGCGGTGGAAGCAGTCTTCGGCCGCGCCGAGCGCGCCCCAGGCAATGCCGTAGCGGGCCGAGTTGAGGCAGGTGAAGGGGCCTTTCAGGCCTTTCACTTCCGGGAAGGCGTTTTCCTCGGGGCAGAAGGCGTTGTCCATGACGATTTCGCCGGTGACGCTGGTTCTCAGTCCGACCTTGCCGTGGATTTTGGGCGCGCTCAAGCCCTTGGTGCCCTTGTCGAGGATGAAGCCGCGGATCTCGCCGACGTGGCCCTTTTCGTCGACTTCCTTCGCCCAGACGACGAACACGTCGGCAAGCGGCGAGTTGGAGATCCACATTTTCGAGCCGGTGAGGCTGTAGCCGCCTTTGACTTTCTTGGCGCGCGTCGCCATCGAGCCCGGGTCGGAGCCGTGGTTCGGCTCGGTCAGGCCGAAGCAGCCGATGTATTCGCCGCTCGCGAGCTTGGGCAGGTATTTCTTGCGCTGCGCCTCGGTGCCGAACTCGAAGATCGGCACCATGACGAGCGAGCTCTGCACGCTCATCGTCGAGCGGTAGCCCGAGTCGATGCGCTCGACTTCGCGCGCGATCAAGCCGTAGCAGACGTAGCTGAGTCCCGGTCCGCCGTACTCGGCCGGGATGGTCGGGCCGAGCAGCCCGAGCTCGCCCATCTCGCGGAACACTTTGACGTCGGCCTTTTCCTCGCGGAAGGCTTCCAGGACGCGCGGCGCGAGCTTGTCGCGGCTGTAGGCTGCCGCGGCGTCGCGCACCATGCGCTCGTCTTCCGTGAGTTGCGCGTCGAGCAGCAGCGGGTCTTCCCAGGAGAACTGCGCCTTGGGTTTTTTCTTCAGGGGAGCGTTCATGATTTGACCCTTTCCAATATGACGGCGAGGCCTTGCCCGACGCCGATGCACAGCGACACCGCGGCGTAGCTGCCGCCGGATTGCTGCAGTTCCCGCGCCACGGTCAGCGCGAGGCGCGCGCCGGAGCAGCCCAGCGGATGGCCGATGGCGATGGCGCCGCCGTTCGGATTGACGCGCGGGTCCTTGAAGTCCACGTTCATCAGCCGCAGGCACGCCAGCACCTGGCTGGCGAAGGCCTCGTTGATCTCGATGACGTCCAGGTCCCCTAACTTCAAACCGCCCGCGCGCTCGAGCGCCTTCGGGATGGCGTAGGCGGGGCCGACGCCCATGATCCTCGGCTCGACCGCGGCGCTGGCGGCGGAGAGGATTTTGGCGATCGGCTTTTTGCCATTCTTCTCGCCCCACTTGCGGCTGGCGACGATCAGCGCCGCGGCGCCGTCGTTGATTCCGCTCGCGTTGCCGGCAGTGACGACGCCGCCCTCGTACAGGGGCTTCAGTTTCGCCAACGATTCGATCGTGCTGTCGCGGCGCGGGTGCTCGTCGGCCTCCACTTTCACGGGCGGCGTGTCCTTTTTCTTCGCCGGCAGGCTGATCGCCATGATCTCGCCCTTGTAGAAGCCCTCGGCCTCGGCCTTGGCGTATTTCTTCTGCGAGCCGAGGGCGAATTCGTCGGCCTGCTCGCGCGAGATCTGGAATTCCTTCGCCACGTTGTCGCCGGTCTCCGGCATCTGGTGGTCGCCGTAGAGCTTCTTGAACCTGGGATTGGTGAAGCGGCTGCCGATGGTCGTGTCGTAGAGTTTTACGTCGCGCCCGAACGGCGTCTCCGACTTGGCGAAGACGTAGGGCGCGCGCGACATGCTCTCGACGCCGCCGGCGATGTACATCTCGCCCTCGCCGCAGGTGATCGCGCGCGCGGCGTCGGTCACCGCCTGCAGCCCGGAGGCGCATAGGCGGTTCACGGTCACGCCCGGCGTGGTCGGCGGCAGGCCCGCCATCAGCGCGGCGAAGCGCGCCACGTTCCTGCAGTCTTCGCCGGCCTGCGTCACGCAGCCCAGCACCACGTCGGAGATGTCCTCGGGCTTGATGCCGTTACGCTTCACCACCTCGGCGATCACTTCGCCGGCGAGGTCGTCGGGGCGCATCGACGCGAGTTTTCCCGCGTGGCGGCCGATGGGAGAGCGGATTCCGTCGTAGATATAGGCGTCGAGCATTTGTTTACTCCGGGGTAAGCAGGGACACGCCCAGGCGCGCGCGGCGCGTGAGCCAGGGACTGGGGCGGTAGCGGGGCTCTTTGGTGAAGTCGTGCATGGCTTCGAGGATGGCGAGGATCTTTGCCGGGCCGACGGCATCGCCCAGGCCGAGCGGCCCCTTCGGGTAGCCTAACCCGAGCATCACCGCGCGGTCGAGGTCTTCCGGAGTGGCGATGCGCTGCTGCACGATATCGCAGCCGACGTTGACGATATGCGCCACCACGCGCTGCGCGACGAAGCCGGCAGAATCGCGGATCACCGACACCGGCACGCCGTCGGATGCGAGCAGGCCGTGCGCCGCGTCACGCGTGTCTTGGGTGGTCACCGGCGTCGCCATCAGCGTGCGCCGCTTGGCGAAGCCGAACAGCGGATCGATCGCCAGCGTGTGCTTCGGGTCGAGGCCGAGCTCGAGCGCCGCCGTGGTCGCGTCCGAGCCGAGCGGCGCGATCAGGCACAGCGTCCCCGGCAGGGGCTTGGCCTCGAGCTTGGCGCCGAGCTTCAAAATCAGTTCCTTCAGTTCCGGCGCCGCCCAGACGGCGGCGGCCTTTGCCGCGGGCGCGGGCGGCTCGGCGATTTTCTCCGGCGCGCCGTCCTTGCCATAGCGGTACCAGCCGCGCCCGGTCTTCCTGCCGAGCAGGCCCGCGGCGACGCGCGTCTCGGCGATGTAGGCGGGCTGGTACTTCGGCTCGCCGTAGTACTGCTGGTGCAGGGACTTCATCACCGCATGCGCGACGTCCAGCCCGACGAGGTCCATCAGGCTGAACGGGCCCATGCGAAAGCCCGCCGCATCCACCAGGATGCGGTCGATGGTCGCAAAATCGGCCACGCTCTCCTGCAGAACGCGCAGCGACTCGGGCACGAAGCCGCGACCGGCATGGTTGACGACGAAGCCGGGGGTGTCGCGGCAGCGCACCGCGGTGTGGCCGAAACGCTGCGCCAGGGCCGCGAGCGCTTCGCCGACCCACGGCTCGGTCAGCTCGCCGTCCACCACTTCCACGATCTTCATCAGCGGCACGGGATTGAAGAAGTGATAGCCCGCCACGCGCCCCGGTTTCGCGCAGGCCGCGGCCATCGCGGTGACAGACAAGGACGAGGTGTTGGAGGCGAGGATGCAGGTCTCGCCGACGATGCCCTCGAGCTCGCGCAGGATTTTCTGCTTCGCGCCCAGTTCCTCGATGATGGCTTCGACCACCAGGTGGCAGTCCTTGAACGCGGCGCTCGAATCGGCGATCTCGATGCGCCCGAGCGCCGCATCGGCGTCGCCCTGCGCCATGCGCCCCTTGGCCACCACCCCGGCGAGCGCCTTGGCGATGGCGTCCCGGGCCTTCGCCGCGGCGCCGGGCTGCGCGTCAAAGACGCGCACGCGCGCGCCGCACTGCGCCAGCACCTGGACGATGCCGCGCCCCATCGTGCCGCTGCCGGCGACGCCGGCCGTGAGGTCGCTGCGGGATGTGTCGAGCATGGGGTCCAAAGCCGATTCTATCCGCCCGCTTGCAGAAGCTATAATTCCCTCGAACAAGACAGACAAACGAAGCTAGGAGGCGGCTCATGAAATACCGCAAGATCCTGCTCGCGTACAACGGTTCGGCGGAGGGCAAGCGCGCGCTGATCGAATGCGCGGAGCTGGCCAATTTCCTGGGGGCGGAAACGCATCTCCTGGCGGTGGCGAGCATGCCGCCGAGCCTCTTTCTGACCGAGGGCTTCGTGCCCGAGGAGCTGCTCGAAGAGGAAAAGAAGCGCACGCAGACGGTGCTCGACGAGGGCATCGCCAGCCTCAAGCAGAAGGGCTTCGACGCCAAGGGGCACTTGGCCGTGGGCGAGCCGGTGGAGGAGATCTGCCGCTTGGCGAAGGAGCAATCAGTGGACCTGATCGTGGTCGGCCATAACCAGAACAC
>JBDTMD010000237.1:0-4304 GCA_039934435.1 Burkholderiales bacterium | reverse complement strand
CGGTGAGCAGGGCGGGCATGGCGGAGCTCGATGCAGGCCGCGGCGATCGCCTGCGGCGTAATACGAGATTCGTCCTCGAGCGGCTTGGAGTAGCCGACCGGGATGCGCGGCGCGCCCAGGCGTCGCACGCGCGCATCCGAGTGCTCGGCAAGCGTGGCCGCGATCTCGGCGCCAAAGCCCGCCACCTGCACCGCCTCGTGCGCGACGAGAACGCGCCCGGTGCGCGCCGCCGAGGCGAGCACCGCGTCGCGGTCCCACGGCCACAGGGTGCGCAGGTCGATTACTTCGAGTGAAACGCTCTGCTTTTCCGCCAGCTCGACTGCTTCGAGCGCGGTGTGCCGCGTGCGCGACCAGGTGACGACCGTGACATCCTTGCCCGGACGCACGATCTCGGCTTCGCTCAGGCGCGCCGCCTGCGATGGCGCGACTTCGCCTTCCAGCCCCCAGAGCTCCTTGTGCTCGAGGTACACGACCGGGTCGCCGCAATCGAGCGCAGCCCGCAGCAGCGAGAAATTGTCCTGCGGCGTCGATGGCGCGACCACCACGAGGCCGGGCACGTGCGCGAACCACGCTTCGAGGCTCTGCGAGTGCTGCGCCGCCGAGCCGCTCCACAGGCCGTTGGGCAGCCGCGCGACCATGCCCACGCGCCCCTGGCCGCCGAACATGTAGCGCGCCTTCGCCGCCTGGTTGACGAGCTCGTCGATCGCGCAAAGCGCGAAATCCACGACGCGCATCTCGACCACCGGCCGCAGGCCGGCAAGGGCCATGCCGACCGCGGCGCCCATGATCGCCGCCTCCGAGATCGGCGTGTCGATGACCCGCGCTGCGCCGAAGGCCTGCTGCAATCCGCGGTATTGGCCGAAGATACCGCCACGGCCGACGTCTTCGCCCACCACCACGACGCGCGCGTCGCGGCGCATCGCTTCTTCGAGCGCCGCGCAGCTCGCCTGCGCGTAGTTCATCCGCGCCATCGGCCGGCTCCGGTGTCCTGCACGTCGCTGTAGGCCGCCTTCGCCTCGGGCCAGGGCGCGGCATGCGCGGCCGCGAGCGCGGCGGCGACCTCCTCGCGCGCCTCGCGCCCGATCGCGTCGAGCCGGTCTTGCTTGCCGATGCGCTCCGCGGCAATCACGAGCGGATCGCGCTCGAGCTCCTTGTCGTGCTTGACGGCATCCCGGTACGCGGCGGCGTCCACCGAGACGTGACCCTTGACCCGATAGGTAATCGCGTGCAGCAGGCGGGGGCCGCCGCCATTGCGCACTTCAGCAATCAGCTTGCCGGCTGCTTCCCACACCGCGAACACGTCGTTGCCGTCGACTTGCGCGCCGGGCACGCCGATCGCCTCGGCCCGCGCGAGCGCGCCGGCACCCGCGGTGGTGGCCGCGCTCGAGGTGGTCGCCGCCCAGCGGTTGTCCTCGCACACGAAAAGGATCGGCAGCGCCTGCACCGCTGCCCAGTTCAATCCTTCGAGGAACGGCCCGCGATTGATGGCGCCGTCGCCGAAGAAGCACGCGACGACATCGGCGCTGCGGCGCGCCCGCAGCGCGTGGGCCGCGCCGACGGCGATCGGGATGCCGGCGGCGACCACGCCGTTGGCGCCCAGCATGCCGACCGAAAAATCGGCGATGTGCATCGAGCCGCCCTTGCCGCCGTTGGTGCCGCTCGCGCGGCCGAAGAGCTCGGCCATCATGCGATCGAGCGCCGCGCCCTTGGCGATGGTGTGGCCGTGGCCGCGGTGCGTGGAGGTGAGCAGGTCGTTTTTCGCCAGGTGCGCGCAGACGCCGGCCGCGACCGCCTCCTGGCCGGTCGACAGATGCAGCGGGCCGCGCACCCTGGCTTCGGACAGGCTCGCGCCGAACGCCGCGACGCCGCCCTTCGAAGCTTCCTCGGCGGCGTCTTCGAACGCGCGGATGCGCGCCATCGTGCGATAGAGCGCGAGCGCGCGCTCCGCGTTCATGTCGTTGTCCATGACGCCGCAAGTCTACCGTCGCCCCGCCCGGAGCGTCTTGCGCACGTTCGCCCTGGAGTAGGATCGTGGCATGAGCGAGCATGATCCGCGGATTGTGAACGGGCGCAGCTACCGCTGGATGGAGCGGCCGCTGGTCGTGGTTTGCGTCGACGGCTGCGAATTCGACTACATCCACAAGGCGGTCGCGGCCGGCGTGGCGCCGTTTCTCGGCTCGATGATGCAGAGCGGAGCGGCGTTCGAAGCCGACTGCGTGGTGCCGTCGTTCACCAATCCGAACAACCTTTCCATCGTCACCGGTGTGTCACCCGCGGTGCACGGCATCTGCGGCAATTACTTCTACGACCGCGAGGCGGGCGCCGAGGTGATGATGAACGACCCGAAGTACCTGCGTGTCGGCACGATCCTGGCATCGTTCGCCGCTGCCGGCGCCAAGGTCGCGGTGATCACCGCCAAAGACAAGCTGCGCGCGCTGCTCGGCAAGGACCTCGCCGGCATCTGCTTTTCCGCCGAGAAGGCGGATCAGACGTCTATTGCGCAGAACGGCATCAATGACGCGCTGGCGCTGGTCGGCAAGCCGCTGCCCTCGGTGTACAGCGCGGATCTTTCCGAGTTCGTGTTCGCGGCGGGCGTGAAGCTGATGGAGCGCGCGCCGCCGCACCTCACGTACCTTTCCACCACCGACTACGTGCAGCACAAGGCGGCGCCGGGCTCGGCGGCGGCAAATGAGTTCTACGCCATGATGGACGGGTACCTGGCGCGGCTCGACGCGCTGGGCGCGATCATCGCGCTGACCGCCGACCACGGCATGAACGACAAATTCGGCGCGGACGGTCAGCCGAACGCGATCTTCCTGCAGGATCTGCTGGATGAATGGCTGGGGCAGGGCGCGGCGCTGGTGATCTTGCCGATCACCGACCCCTACGTCGTGCACCACGGCGCGCTCGGCTCCTTCGCCACGGTGTATTTACCGGCGGGCGCCGACCTTGACGCGACGATCGCGCGGCTGGCGAAGATCGACGGCGTGCAGCTAGCGCTTTCCAATGCCGATGCCTGCGCGCGCTTCGAGCTGCCGCCCGATCGGCTCGGCGACGCCATCGTCGTCTCAGACCGGCACGTGGTACTCGGCAAGAGCCGGGCGCAGCACGACCTCTCGGGGCTGGATGCGCCGCTGCGCTCGCACGGTGGAGTTTCGGAGCAGTCGGTGCCCTTGATATTCAACCGCCCGACTGGCGGCATTCCGGACAAGGCGCGAATGCGCAACTTCGACGTCTTCGACGTCGCGCTGAACCATCTTCAGGCCTAGAAAGAAAAAGCCCGGAACGGGGTTGCCGTTGCCGGGCCAGGTGATACAGGCATTCGGCAAGGGGGAGGGAGATACACCGAACGCCTGCCCCCATACTCCTCCGCAATGGAGGGCTGTTCTGTGCGATGGCGCACAATTGGGCGCAAGCCGTGTAGCCTGCCGGGAGGCTGTCAACGGACTAATGCTGTTGGAGAAAAATTCGCAGGATTCCGGCGCAGACGGGAACCCGCATAGCGTCTTTTAACCGTGAATATCGATTCGCTAAAGGCAGATGCTCGGCACCTGGGCTGGGGCCGAAGTATCCTCATGCGCGTCATTGGACGGCTCGATCACTTCCACATTTGTGCGATCTATCTGCGAACACATTCCCCAGCCGGTCCCGCTTTGCCCGCCGACCCGGCGATCGCTCACCGGGTTTTTGATAGGCAGAACGTCGACGAATTGCTTGAACAGGCCACACGGCCGGAACTGGACATGACCGAGGAATTCATCCGCGAGGCTATCGGCAAAGGGGATTTTTGCACCGCTACGCTTGTCGACGGCAAGATCGTTTCCTATGGTTGGTCCGCCTTTACCAGGACGCAATATGAATTGGACGGCGTGGACATTGTCTTTCCATCCGGCTACCGGTACGGCTATCGGGCGTTTACCGTTCCAGAGTTCCGCGGACGACGTTTGCGGTATGGCGCCATGCCTCTGCGAGACAGTTATTGTGCCGAACGTGGATGCACGCAATCACTCGCATACATAAGAATAGGCAATTTCGCATCACTCAAAACCGTGCCTCGACTGGGAATTACCCGCATTGGGTTTGCCCTGTTGTACAAGAACGGTCCACGATTCATTTCCTGGCACAGTCCGGGAGTGAAAAGGATCGGGCTGCGGTTTGCGCTTCGGGTCGATTGCAAAGCGCATTGAGGTTGGTGGAGGCGGCGGGAATCGAACCCGCGTCCACGGTTCGCAGGTAAGAACAAGCTGGTGGTTAGCAGCCTGTTGAAAAACTCCCCGAACGATGCTGATGCTGACGTGTCATAG
>JBDTMD010000236.1:0-4346 GCA_039934435.1 Burkholderiales bacterium | reverse complement strand
TCCCCGGCGAGCGCGTCCGGATTTCGCGCCTGATCCGGATGCTCGAGAGCGAAAAGCTGCTCGCGACCGCCTTGCTCGCGCCAGGCGTGGTCATTCTGCTGCTGTTCATTGCCTACCCGTTCGTGATGGCGCTGTGGTTTTCGCTCACCAGTATCCGGGTGGGCGAGGTGGGGCATTTTGTGGGATTGGCGAATTTCACCAAGGCCTGGAACGACACCATATTCCAGACCGCTTTCAAGAACACCGTGTTCTACACGTTCTGGGCGACGATCTTCAAATTCGCTTTGGGCATGTGGCTCGCGCTGCTGCTGAACCGGAATTTCCGCATCAAGCGGCTGATCCGCGCTTCGATGCTGCTGCCCTTCATCATCCCGACGGTGCTCTCGGCGTTCGCCTGGCGCTGGATGTTCGATCCCACATTCAGCGTGTTGAACTGGGTGCTGTATCACAGTGGCGTGATCACCGACCGGCTGCCATTCCTGTCGGACGGCGACTGGGCGATGTGGTGCGCCGTGCTGGTCAACACCTGGCGCGGCATGCCGTTCTTCGCCATCACCTTGCTGGCGGGGCTGCAGACGATCAGCCCCGACCTGCACGAGGCGGCGGCGCTCGACGGTGCCGGCGCCTGGCACCGCTTCTGGCACGTCACCTGGCCGCTGCTCATGCCGGTGACGCTGGTGGTGGTAGTATTTTCGGTGATCCAGACGTTCTCGGATTTTCAGCTCATCTATGTGCTCACCGGCGGCGGCCCGGCGAACTCCACTCATCTGATCGCCACCTACGCCTACCAGGTTGGAGTCGCCTCCGGACTGCTGGGCGAAGGCGCCGCACTGTCGCTATTCATGTTTCCGGTGCTGTTCGCGGTGGTCTGGGCCCAGCTCCGGTTCATGAAGCGCATGGAAGTGGCCTGAACAATGCTAATTGAGCGCAAGTGGAAGAGGTGGTTCTACTTCTACCTGCCGATGGCGTTATTCATCGTGTTTACGCTGTTCCCGTTCTACTGGATGGCGGTGACCGCGTTCCGGCCCGACGCCGAGCTCTATCGCACCTGGCGGCAGGCGAACGCAACCCCGTTCTGGACGCTGCATCCGACGCTGGAGAACTTCAGAGGGCTGTTGCAGACCACCGCGTTCCCGCATTGGCTCTGGAATACGATGCTGATCGCGACTGTCTCGACGCTCATTTCACTCACTTGCGGCATGTTCGCCGGCTATGCGCTGGCGCGACTGAAATTCCGCGGCTCGGAATTCCTCGGCACGGCGATCTTCATCACTTACCTCGTGCCGCAAACGTTGCTGTTCATTCCGCTTGCCGACATCATCCGCGACATGCACCTGGGCAATACGCCTTGGGCGCTGATGCTCACCTACCCCACGTTCCTGATCCCGTTCTGCACGTGGCTGCTGATGGGCTATTTCAAGACGATCCCGAAAGAGCTGGAAGAGTGCGCGCGCATCGACGGCGCGACGCGCTTCGGCGCCATGGTGCGAATCATCTTTCCGGTGGCGATCCCCGGCATCCTCTCGGCCGGCATCTTCGCCTTCACACTGTCCTGGAACGAGTTCATCTACGCGCTGATCTTCATGTCCTCGGCGGAGCTGAAAACCGTGCCCGTCGGTGTGGTTTCGGAGCTTATCCGCGGCGACATTTTCTTTTGGGGCCAGTTGATGGCGGGGGCGCTGCTCGGCTCGATACCGGTCGCGCTGGTCTACTCGTTCTTCGTTGAATACTACGTCACCGGGCTAACCGGCTCGGTCAAGGGATAGGGTACCGGGCTGATATGGCGAACGTTTCGATCCGCAATCTGAACAAGAACTACGAAAACGGTTTTCATGCCGTGAAGGACGTCAACCTCGAGATCCGCGACAAGGAGTTCGTGGTGCTGGTCGGGCCCTCTGGGTGCGGCAAGACCACGACACTGCGCATGGTGGCCGGGCTGGAGGAGATCACGTCGGGCCAGATTCGGATCGGCGCTCGCGTGATTAACGACCTTCCGCCGATGGACCGCGATATCGCGATGGTGTTCCAGAATTACGCCCTGTATCCGCACAAAAGCGTGTACCAGAACATGGCGTTCGGCCTGCAGATGCGCAAGTACCCGGCCGACGAGATCCGCAAGCGCGTGCGGGATACGGCCGAGATTCTGGGCATCGAATCGCTGCTGGAGCGCAAACCCCGGCAGCTTTCGGGCGGGCAGCGCCAGCGGGTGGCCGTCGGGCGCGCCATCGTGCGCCATCCGCAGGTATTTCTGTTCGACGAGCCGCTCTCGAACCTGGACGCCATGCTGCGGGTGCAGATGCGTGTGGAGTTGAAGAGCCTGCATGAGCGCCTGGAGACGACCGCAATCTACGTCACCCACGACCAGGTCGAGGCCATGACGCTCGGCGACCGCGTGGTAGTGATGAAGGACGGCCGGGTGCAGCAGGTGGGAGAGCCGCTCGAGCTCTACGGCAGTCCGGCCAACAAGTTCGTTGCCGGATTCATCGGCTCGCCAGCGATGAATTTCGTCAACGTGTCGATCAGCGATTCGGGCGGCTCGCTATGGGCCAATGCCGAGGGCCTGCGCCTGAAAGTGCCGCCGGAGCTGGTGGAGCGCGTGCGCACGCAGGTTGGCGGGCGGACTACCCTTGGAGTGCGGCCCGAGGCGCTTCACCCGAGAACCGGCGCCGATCCGGCCGAGTGCTGCTTCGAAACCACGGTGAACGTGGTCGAGCCGCTTGGCAACGAGATCCTCATCAACTTCCGCGCCGGCGGCGCGCCGATGGTGGCGCGCGTGGATCCGGCAGTTCGCGTAAAGGCGCATGAGACAATCCGCCTTGCGCTCGATCCGAAGCGACTGCATTTTTTCGACGAGGCGAGCGGAACTGCGATCTGACACGGCGCCGGCGCGCCGCTTGCATTTATAATCGCGCTCCGCCAGGGAGAACAGGGCCGATGGCCGGCAGACTCGCAGGCAAGACCGCATTCATCAGCGCCGCCGCGCAGGGCATCGGCCGCGGCGCGGCGCTCGCCTTCGCCCGCGAGGGCGCGAAAGTGTGGGCGACCGACGTCAACGCCAAGGCGCTCGCCGACCTGGAAGGCAAAGACGGCATCCGTACCCGCGTGCTCGACGTGCTCGACGAGCAGGCGATCGCCAAGGCCGCGGCCGAGGTCGGCGCTATCGACGTCCTGTTCAACTGCGCCGGCTACGTGCACCACGGCACCATCCTCGAGTGCTCGCCCAAGGACTGGGACTTCAGCTTCAATCTCAACGTCAGGTCCATGTACCTGGTGACGCGCGCCCTGCTGCCCGCGATGCTGAAGAAGGGCCGCGGCTCGATCATCAACATGTCTTCGATCGCCTCGAGCGTGAAGGGGCTGCCCAACCGCTTCGTCTACGGCGCCACCAAGGCCGCGGTGATCGGCCTCACCAAGGCGATCGCCGCCGATTACGTGAAGCAGGGCATCCGCTGCAACTGCATCGGCCCCGGCACCGTCGACACGCCGTCGCTGCACGATCGCATCAACGCCTTCGCCGATCCGGTGCAGGCGAAGAAGGATTTCATCGCCCGGCAGCCCATGGGCCGCCTCGGCTCGGTCGAGGACATCACCGGCATCCTGGTGTTCCTCGCCTCGGACGAGTCGCTGTTCGCGACGGGCAACATGTATTCCATCGACGGGGGAATGACCATATGAAGCTGTGCCGCTACGGCAAGGACGGATTCGAAAAGCCCGGCATGATCGACGCCGAGGGCAAGCTTCGCGACCTGTCCAAAGTGGTCGCCAGCATCGGCCCGAACGAGCTCTCGCCGCGCGGGCTGAAGATGCTGACCAAGGTCAAGCCCGAGTCGCTGCCGATGGTCTCCAACAGCCCGCGCCTCGGCGTGCCCTACATCGGCATTGGCAAGTTCATCGCCATCGGCCTCAACTTCAGCGACCATGCCAAGGAGGCGGGCCTGCCGATTCCCTCCGAGCCGATCGTGTTCTCCAAGGCGACCAGCAGCATCTGCGGCCCGTCGGACGACGTGATCCAGCCCAAGGGCTCGACCAAGCTCGACTGGGAAGTCGAGCTCGGCGTAGTGATCGGCACCAAGGCGCAATACGTATCGGTCGACAAGGCGCTCGAATTCGTCGCCGGCTACTGCGTGGTGAACGACGTTTCCGAGCGCGCATTCCAGATGGCGACCACCCAGTGGGACAAGGGCAAAAGCTTCGACACCGCCGGGCCGATCGGACCGTGGCTGGTGACCACGGACGAGATCAAGGATCCGCAGGCGCTCGACATGTGGCTTGATCTTAACGGCAAGCGCATGCAGTCGGGCAACACGCGCACCATGATCTTCAGCGTGGCGCAGCTGGTCTCGCAC
>JBDTMD010000235.1:0-4355 GCA_039934435.1 Burkholderiales bacterium | reverse complement strand
GCTGCGCGCTCATGTGCGACCACTGCCAGGCGAAGATCCTCGAGCCGATGATCCCGGCGACGAGCCCGGAAATGCTCGAGCAGAAAGTGCGCGCGCTGGTCGGCACCCAGGACTTGCAGGGGTTCCTGCTTTCCGGCGGCTCGAACAAGCGCAACGAGATCCGCTACGAGCGCTACTTCCCGGTGATCGAGCGCCTGAAGCGCGACCATCCGCAGCTGAAGATCGCGATCCACTCGGCGCTGCTCGATGCTTCGCGCGCTCGCGCCATGGCGGACGCGGGCGTGAACACGGCGATGATGGACGTGATCGGCGCGCAGGAAACGATTTCCGAGGTCTACCACCTCGAGCGGCCCGTCGCCTATTTCGAGGCGACGCTCGAGGCGCTCTGCGCGACCTCGATGGAGGTGGTGCCCCACATCGTGATCGGCCTGCACTATGGCCGCATCGTCGGCGAGGCGGCAGCGCTCGACATCGTCAGCCGCCACCGCGTGCATTCGCTGGTGCTGGTGGTGATCATGCCCTTCTACGCCACGCCCGGCACCTTCGTCACGCCGGCAACGACCGACATTGGCCGCATTTTCCTCGAGGCGCGTGCGCGAATCCCCGATCGGCAGGTGCTGCTCGGCTGCGCGCGACCGCCGGGCATGCACCGGCGCGTGACCGACGCCTACGCGGTGATGGCGGGCCTCGACGGCATCGCGTTTCCCGCCGACGGCGCGCTCGGCGTTGCGCACGCCATCGGCCGGCCGGTGGCGCAGGAGCACGCTTGCTGCTCGATCAAGACCGGGCGCACCATCAAGCTGCACCCGCGCCCCGCGGCGGTGGCGGCGTGAACGAAACCGCCGACGTCGTCGTACTCGGGCTGGGGCCCGCGGGCGCGAGCGCGGCGGCGGAAGCGGCACGGCGCGGCGCGAAAGTGATCGGGCTCGATCGCAAGCGCGCGCCAGGCGTTCCCGTGCAATGCGCCGAGCTGGTCCCGGCGCTTCTCGATGTGGACGCCGCGCTCGTGCGGCAGCGGATCGATGCCATGGCCACGTTCGTCGAGGACGAGGTCGCCGACCTGCAGCGGAACTTTCCCGGGCACATGCTGGATCGGGCGGCGTTCGATGCGTCGCTGGCGCGAACGGCGGAGCAGGCCGGTGCGTCGCTGCGCTTTGCCGCCGTCGTGAAGCGCGTGCAGGGCGACGGTGAAATCGAACTGGCGGATGGCACGCGGCTGCGCGCCCGCGTCATCGTCGGCGCGGACGGCCCGCGCTCGCGTGCCGGCGCCGCGATCGGCAGCGTCAACGTCGAGCTCGTGGAGACGCGGCAGGTGCGCGTCGCCCTGAAGCAGCCGCACGCCGCGACCGACATCTTCCTGTCCGCCGACATCCCGGGCGGCTATGGGTGGCTGTTTCCCAAAGGCGAGGTGGCGAACCTCGGCGCCGGCGTCAGCCCGCACCACAAGGCGCGCCTCAAGGCGATCATCGAGCGCCTGCACGCCGCACTGCTGGATCGCGTAGGGCGCAAGGTGCTGGCGACGACCGGCGGCGCGATACCCGTTGGCGGCATGCTGGAGCCGTGGGGGCTCCTCGGCGAAACCATGGTCCTGCTCGCGGGCGATGCCGCGGGCCTCGCCAATCCGGTGACGGGCGCCGGGATTGCCGCGGCCGTGCATTCCGGAAAGCTTGCCGGCGAAGCCGCCGCGCGCAATGCGCCCGAAGCCTACGAGGAAGAACTGCGCGATGTCTTCGGCGCGGCGCTCGAGCGTGCGCTGGGCCGCCGGCGCGAATTGCTGGAAAGCACACCGAACAAGGCCGCGCTGCGCCGCGGCTGGATCGCCTACCCGGAGTACTGGCAATGAGCTGCTTTGAGCACACGGCGGCGATGACACCGCGCGCGCCCGGCGTGACGCCGATCGAATTCAGGAACGGCGCGCGCGTGAAGTCCGCCGATGTGCCGCCGCAGGGCGTGTACCGCCCGAACTACAACTTTCTTACGCCGAACATGCGCTCGCCCGAGTACGTACAGATGTCCACGGCCGCGGCGCTCACGCTCGGCATCATGGACGGGCGCATGCACCGCACCTCGTGCACGCGGTGCCTGAACCTCCTGCTCACGTATCCCGAAGGCTGCCGCGCAAACTGCGCCTATTGCGGCCTGGCGCGCCACCGCGAAGCCGAGAGGAACTACGCCGATCGCAACTTCATCCGCGTCGACTGGCCGGCGGTGCCGCTCGCGCAGGCGATCGACATCGTCGCCAAAGACGGCGCGCAGAGCGCCTTCCACCGCATGTGCATCTCGATGATCACGCATCCGCGCTCCGACGCGGACACGCGCACCGTGCTCAAGGCCTGGACCGACCGCATCGACCCGGAGACGATCCCCGTGTCGATCCTGTCGAACCCTACGACCATGGCCCGCGAAGACGTGGCGACGCTGAAAGACCTCGGCGCCGATATCTTCACCGTGGCGATCGACGCGGCGACACCGGAGATCTTCGACAGAACGCGCGGCAAGGGCGTGCAGTCGCCGCACTCCTGGGCGCACTACTGGGAGATCCTGATGGCGGCGCGCGAGATCTTCGGCGCGCAGAAGTTCGGCGCGCACATCATCGTCGGCATGGGCGAAACGGAATACGACGTGCTCGCCCTCGTGCAGCAGCTCGTCGACCTCGGCGGCCACAGCCACATGTTCTGTTTCTTTCCGGAAAAAGGGTCGCTGATGGACCATCTGCCGGCGACCCCGCGCGATCAGTGGCGCCGCGTGCAGCTTGCGCGCTATCTCATCGATTACCGCGGCGGCCGCGTCGAGAAGATGAAGTTCGACAACGCGGGGCGTGTGATCGACTACGGCATCCCCCAGTCCGAGCTCGACGCGATCGTCGGCGAGGGCATCGCCTTTCGCACTTCGGGCTGCCCGGGCAAGTTCCGCGACGATGTTTCGGCCTGCGACCGTCCGTATGGCGATTCGCCGCCCTCGAACATCGCCAGCTACCCGTACCAGCCGAATGGCCACGACCTGAGGAAGATCCGCCGCCAGCTGCGCATCGTCGACAAGGCGTGACGCTCCAGGTCGTCCAGCACACGTCCGCGGAATTCCTCGGGCGGATCGAGGATCATCTGGAAGGGCGCAGCATCCGCTTCAAGTACTGCCGGCCGTTTACCGGCAAAGTGCCGTTGCCCAAGCCCGAGCAGCTCGACCAGGGCCTGATCCTGCTGGGCGGCGGGCCGTGGGGCAGTGCGGGCGGCCGCGACGTGCCCACGCTCGAGGCGGAAGTCGCGCTCACGCGCGCGGCGCTCGAGCTGGGCAAGCCCGTGCTCGGCATCGGCCTCGGGGCGCAGATCCTGGCGCTGGCCTGCGGCGGTACGACCGAGCGCGCTGAACTGGAGTTTTCGATCGGCACGGCGAGGCGGTCCCATGACGGGGCCCTCAACGGCTACCTGCCGCAGGAGTATCCGTTTCCGATCTACATGCGCGACTGGCCGGCGGCGCCGCCCGGAGCGCAAGTGCTTGCTCACGACGCGAAAGGCCGTGCGGCGCTGTGGCAGGTAGGCGAGCGCGCCCTCGGGTTTGCCGCGCACCCCGGTCTCAAGGTGGCCATGGTCGAGGACCTGATCATGGAGTTCGAAGAGGTGCCGACGGAAATCGAGCCGGGCCTCGCGCAATTGCGTGCTGTGCAGCGCAGCATCGAGGACGCTTTGGTTCCGCTTATGACCGGCGTCGTGCAATTGATGGGCTGGATGCGCTGAGCGCGTTGAATTTAAGCTTTTTCTAATATATTCTCGGCCTCTTCGAGGAGGACTCCGCGCATGGCCAAGAAGCTCCTGATCGTGATGGCCAACACCGACCCGCGCAACGGCGAGGAGCTCGGTGCGCCGATCTTCCAGGCCTCGGTCGCCGCCGCCATGGATTACGAAGTGGATGTGATCTGCACCGCCACCTCCGGGCGGTTGATGAAAAAAGGCGTCGCCGAGAAGCTGTTCGTCAAGGAAGGCTCGCCGAAGTCGGTGTACGACTTCATCAAGGACGCGCACGAGGCGGGCGTCAAGTTCTACTGCTGCTCGCCGAACCTCGACCTGTTCGACATGAAGCCCGAGGACCTGATCCCCGAATGCGAGGGGGTCGTGGGCGGCGCGCACCTCATCGAGGAAGTCATGGAGGGCGACTGCAAGGTGATGACCTACTGATGGCGCACGCGGCGCCTACCGAAGGGGGCGGTCACGGGACGCGCGTCCAGACGCACATCGGCGACCCGGTCGGCGAAAGCGCGCCGCTGCCGCGCGCCAAGCTCGAGGAGATCTTCGCCGACATCCAGTCGGACCTGCGCTACGACCACGAGCTGAACGGGTGCCTGAACTGCGGCATCTGCACCG
>JBDTMD010000234.1:0-4363 GCA_039934435.1 Burkholderiales bacterium | reverse complement strand
GGCAATAGCGAAGCTCAACAGGACCGCCGCTGCAATTCCGTGATTCAGTTTCATGTTCCGTTCTCCAACTTGGGTTTGCTCCTAGGACAGCGTAATGCAATGAATTGCCCCGGGTTGTTCGGTAGCGCACGGATGAACTGGAGGCAAGAGCGGAAACTGCCGCATGAGAAAAGGTCTTAGTTGAAGGTGCCCGGGTGCCGTCGCCGCTGGATGTCGTGGCCCGCGGCGTTGCTGCTCGCCGCTCTTGCGGCAGGGTGCGGCGGAGGTGCGGGGGACGACACAGTCTCCGGGTCCGGTGCGTTGCAAGCGCTCGAAACGCAGATGGACACGGCGCTTTCGCAAGCCGTGTCAGAGGTGGATTTTTCTTTCTCGGTCGAAAGGCAGGACGGACGCAGGTACACCTTCAACCGGGGAGGCTCTACGCTGCAGACTCCGTATGAATCCAAATCCGCGTCGAAGCTGGTCTCCGCGGTCATCATCATGCGGCTGGTGCAGCAGGGCCCTCTGGCCCTGTCAGACCAGCCGCAGAAATACATCCCGGACTGGCCGATTCTCAGCGGCGATCCGCTGTTCGGCATGACCCTGGCGCAGTTGCTGAGCTTCACGTCCGGCCTGACAGTCGCCCCGCCATGTCTTAACAATGGAACAACCGCTTTCGAGACCTGCGTCATCGACATTGCGAATCTCAACGCCGGCAACGGCATTACCCCCGGGCAGCAGTTCTTCTACAGCGACACGCATCTGCAAGTGGCGGGTCTGATGGCACTGCGTGCTCGCGGCGTTGCGAACTGGCAGGCCGTCGTCGCGGAGTTCAAGGAGAAAACCGGGCTGTTTCCGGCGTCGCGCTATGACTTTCCATCCCTGTCGAACCCCGCCCTTGCCGGCGGCATGCATTTCACCGGCGGGGACTACATGGACTTTCTCAAGGCGCTCAAGGACGGACGGCTGTTGAATCCCGCATCCATGGATCAACTTCTGGCGGATCGCACCGCGTCCATCCCGCTCACCTATTCGCCGATCTTCTCCGGCATCGGGGGCGGGGCACGCCTTGAAGAAGACTGGCACTACGGGTTCGGACTCTGGCACGAATGCCGCAGCGCGACCTTCAACTGCGTGGCCGGAACAAGGGTGTCCAGCCCGGGCGCCCTCGGAACGTATCCGTTCTGGGATCGAAGCAAGGGTTATACGGGGATCGTCGTGCGCGCGGGCGCGTTCGGAACTCTGACCACCGGAATCAATATCGAGCGATCGGTCCGCGCCAAGGTAGAGGAGTGGGCGGCCCGCTAACTTGCATCGGTTGCGTCGCTAGATGCGCGCTAGTTGCAGCGCAACATTGCTGCGCTGGGACCTTGTCGAAGCCGGTGACACAAATTCACCGCATGAAAGTTTCGAATTAATCGGCGAGTCCACTATCATGGGCCGGTCCGCGTCATTCTGGCGGGGCAAAGGCACGGCCGATTCTGGCGTCGCGAGCACTCGGGGGCACGGCTGCTAGCCGTGGCGCGCGCTTACCCCGGACTCGCGGATCACGCCCCCCCCGCGGGCTGAGCGAGGTCGTATGAACGCCTTTCGGCGACATGTCGTTGCTTTCGTGCTCGTCAATGCCGCGCTCACCGGCGTCAATATCTACACCGGCGCGCCGTGGTGGGCGTTCTGGCCGCTGGTCTTCTGGGGACTGGTGCTGATGGTGCACTTCTTTTTCCACCGTGCGGCGACCGTCGACGATGCCTGGGTCAAGGAACGCACTGAGGATCTGCGCTCGAAAAGCTACGACCTGGGGCATAGCGACGACATTCGCGGACAGCCGACGCCGTCGATCCGCGACGCGCACACCGCGCCGCCCAAGTCCGAGCGCTGACGTCGCGCTCTGGCGCGCAATTCTTGGCGAAGCTTCGGCGCGAAGCGCGCGATTGGCTAGACCATCGAAGAGTATCCTGCAAGCGCGCGCATTTACACAAACCAGCTTTCGATTCGCAGCCTGGGTACGCTGATCGGCTTGGGCTTGATCGCGCCTGGCGTCTACGCAACGTTCGGGGCTGACGGAACTGCCGCCACGCTCGACGCTGGCCGCACCTGGTGGTTTGGCGTCACGGCGCTGATCGGCGGCGTCTGGGCGATCGGCGTTTCATGGCTGGATCCGATCTGTCCGGGGTATGGTGCCGCCCCCACGTCGGTCCCGGTAGCACATTGCCGAACCGCATCCCGCTCGCAAACTTAATCGCTGCACGAACAGGAGAAAACCATGCTGCTTGACGTCCGCACCTACACCTGCCGTCCCGGCACGATCAAGGCACACATTGCGCTGTACGAGAAAAAGGGCAAGACGCCGCAGACACGGCACCTGGGCCAGCCGCTCGCGTACCTGGTCACCGAGAGCGGCAACGTTAACCAGTACATCCACATCTGGGTGTACGAGAACGCCGCTGATCGCGAAAAGCGCCGGGCGGCGATGTGGGCCGACGCGGAGTGGGTCGCCTACACGCAGGAGAGCGCCAAGCTGGGGGCGCTGGATGCGCAGGAAAACCGGCTCATGACACCCGTCGATTTCTTCCCGATCCGGCGCTAGCGGGCGCCGGGGCGATGGCCGACCGCACTCAGTCCTCGGTCAGGGTCAGCAGGATGTCCGCGTACCAAGCGGTGTTCAGGCCGAGGGCCTCGTCCACTTCCCGGTCGCGCGTGCCGGCGTCCAGGCGTGCGGAATGCACGCCGAGCAGCTTCCACGGCGGGTCGCCCAGTGCCGGCTGGGCGCGTCGATCACCACGTGACGGCTGGTGACGAGAAACAGGCGCGCGTCGCGCTCGAAGAAGAAGCCGCTGGCGTTGGTCAGCGGCTGCTGCTGCAAAAAGTGGAGACGCGCGCGGCGGCGAGGAGGAGGGGCTCGATCATCGTGTAGGCGCCAGACGAGATCTTACGCGAGGCGGGCGCTGTGCCGGGCGCACGCGGGCCGCAAGCGCGGTTGACCGCATATCGAACCGACCCTAAGCTGACTGCCCACCGGATCCTGTGCGAAAGGCCGTTATGAAGCAACCGGGGATCGAGATCGTCAAGACGACACCGCATTGCGGTGCCGAAATTCTCGGCATCGACCTGTCGCGGCCGCTCGACGACTCTGCCGCCGGCGCGCTGGAGCGCGCGCTGTCCGAACACTGCGTGCTGTTCTTTCGCGACCAGTCGCTGACGCCCGAGCAGCACAAAGCGCTCGGGCGCCGGTTCGGCAGGCTGCACCTGCATCCGGCCTTCCCGGACATTCTCGAGGGCCATCCGGAGATCATGGTCATCCGCGCCGACGAGAATTCCAAGCGCATCGCCGGGGAGGACTGGCACTCGGACGTGTCGTGCGATACCGAGCCGCCGCTGGGTTCGATCCTGTACATGCAGGAGGTTCCACCCGTTGGAGGCGACACGCTGTTCGCGAGCATGTATGCGGCCTACGAGGCGCTTTCGGCGCCGATGCGCCAGTTTCTCGCAAGCCTCACGGCATTGCACGATGGCGAATCGACGTATCGCGGTCGCTATGAGGGCATGAAGAACTCCGACAAGCCGTATCCCTCCGCCGAGCACCCGGTCGTGCGCACGCATCCGGTCAGCGGGCGCCCGGCCCTGTTCGTCAACCGCATATTCACCAAGCGCATCGCGCAGCTCGGCGCGCGCGAGAGCGATGCCCTGCTGGCGATGCTGTTTCAGCACGTCGAAACGCCGGAATTCCAGTGCCGATTCCATTGGGCGCCGGGATCGATCGCCTTCTGGGACAATCGCTGCACGCAGCACCACGCCCTGTGGGACTACTACCCGCATCGGCGCCGCGGACTGCGCGTCACCATCCAGGGCGACCGGCCGTTCTACCGCGCCTGAATGGATGATGAGGCGTTCATGCGCCGCGCGCTCGCGCTCGCGGCACAGGCGGAAGACGAAGTTCCGGTGGGCGCCGTCGTGGTGCTCGACGGCAAGGTCATTGGCGAGGGCTGGAACCGGCCGCTGTCGACGCACGACGCCAGCTCGCACGCCGAGATTGAAGCCATCCGCGCCGCCGGCAAGTCGACCGGCAACTACCGGCTGAGCGGAGCAACGTTATACGCCACCGTCGAGCCGTGCACGATGTGCGTGGGCGCGATTTTCCATGCCCGCATCGCACGCGTGGTATACGGCGCGCGAGAACCCAAGACCGGCGCGACGGAGCTGTTCATGTCGCGATTCAACCATCACGCGAAAGTGCAGGGGGGCGTGCTGGAGAAGGAATGCGGCGAAGCGCTCAGCCGATTCTTCGCCAAGCGCCGATGATGATCGAGATTGACGCCCAAAAGCAGGAACTGCGCCTGCCAAACGGCCGGCGCTTTGCCATCTCTACCTCGCTTAAGGGTCTGGG
>JBDTMD010000233.1:0-4377 GCA_039934435.1 Burkholderiales bacterium | reverse complement strand
CATGGCAAAAGGCAAATTCGAGCGAACCAAACCGCACGTGAACGTGGGCACGATTGGTCACGTGGATCACGGCAAGACGACGCTGACGGCGGCGATGACGAGCATTTTGTCGAAGAAGTTCGGCGGCGAGGCGAGGAGCTACGCGCAGATTGATTCGGCGCCGGAAGAAAAGGCGCGCGGCATCACGATCAACACGTCGCACGTGGAGTACGAGACGGGCAAGCGCCACTATGCGCACGTCGACTGCCCGGGGCATGCCGATTACATCAAGAACATGATCACCGGGGCGGCGCAGATGGATGGGGCGATTCTGGTGGTGTCGGCGGCCGATGGGCCGATGCCGCAGACGCGCGAACACATTTTGCTTGCGCGCCAGGTCGGGGTGCCCTACATCGTGGTGTTTTTGAACAAGGCCGACATGGTCGATGACAAGGAGCTCTTGGAGCTGGTGGAAGTGGAGGTGCGAGAACTCCTGTCGAAGTACGATTTCCCGGGCGACAAGACCCCGATCGTGATCGGCTCGGCGCTCAAAGCCCTGGAGGGCGACAAGGGCGACATGGGCGAGGGGGCGATCATGAAGCTCGCCGATGCCTTGGACTCCTACATCCCGCAGCCCAAGAGGGCGATCGATGGGCCGTTCCTGATGCCGGTGGAGGACGTGTTCTCCATCTCGGGCCGGGGCACGGTGGTCACCGGACGGGTGGAGCGCGGCATCGTGAAGGTGGGCGATGAGATCGAGATCGTGGGCCTGAAGGCGACGCTGAAGACGGTGTGCACGGGCGTGGAGATGTTCAGAAAGCTCCTGGACGAAGGCCAGGCCGGGGACAACGTCGGCATCCTGCTGCGCGGCACGAAGAGGGAAGAGGTGGAGCGCGGCCAAGTCCTGGCCAAGCCCGGCTCGATCACGCCGCACGCGAAGTTCGAGTGCGAGGTGTACGTGCTCTCGAAGGAAGAGGGCGGGCGGCACACGCCGTTTTTCAACAACTACCGGCCGCAGTTTTACTTCCGCACGACGGATGTGACCGGCGCGGTGGAGCTGCCCAAGGGCACCGAGATGGTGATGCCCGGGGACAACATCAAGATGGTGGTGACGCTGATCACGCCGATCGCGATGGAGCAGGGCCTGCGCTTTGCGATCCGCGAGGGCGGCAAGACCGTCGGTGCCGGCGTCGTCGCCAAGGTGATCGAGTAAGCAATGGAAAGCCAACGCATCCGCATCCGCCTCAAGGCGTATGACTACCGCCTGATCGACCAGTCGGCGCTCGAGATCGTCGATACGGCCAAGAGGACGGGCGCGGTCGTGCGCGGCCCGGTGCCGCTGCCTACGCGCAAGCAGCGTTTCGACCTGTTGCGCTCGCCGCATATCGACAAGGCGTCGCGCGAACAGCTGGAAATCCGTACGCACTTGCGGCTGATGGACATCATCGACCCGACCGACAAGACGGTGGACGCGCTCATGAAGCTCGACCTGCCGGCCGGCGTGGACGTGGAGATCAAGGTCAAGTAATACGCGGTAACAGGTGAAGTGCCGGCCAATTGCAGTCGGCGCCCGCGGACGCGCAGCAGGCGTGCCGGGTCAACCACAAGAGGGTGTTATGACGATAGGACTGGTCGGCCGCAAGGTCGGCATGATGCGCATCTTTTCAGACGACGGCACGTCGCTGCCGGTGACGGTGCTCGACGTCTCCGACAACCGCATCACGCAGATCAAGACGACGGAAAAGGACGGCTACGCCGCCGTCCAGGTCGCGTTCGGCAAGCGCCGCGCGAGCCGCGTCGCCAAGCCGCTGGCCGGGCATCTCGCCAAGGCCGGCGTCGAAGCTGGCCACCTGCTCAAGGAATTCCGCGTCGACGCCAAGGATCTGGCCGAGCTCAAGGTCGGCGGCAAGCTGGGCGTGGAGGTATTCAAGGTCGGGCAGAAGGTCGACGTGCAGGGCGTGTCGATCGGCAAGGGTTTCGCCGGCGTCATCAAGCGCCACCACTTTTCCTCCAACCGCGCGACCCACGGCAACTCGCTCTCGCACAATAAGCCGGGCTCCACGGGCCAGAATCAGGATCCTGGCCGCGTATTTCCGGGCAAGCGCATGGCGGGGCATCTGGGCAACGTCACGCGCACCGTGCCCAACCTGGTGGTGGTGCGCGTCGACGCCGACCGCCAGCTGCTGCTGGTCAGGGGCTCGGTGCCGGGCTCCAAGGGCCGCGACGTGGTCGTGCGGCCGGCGGCCAAGGCCTGAGGCGCGCCATGGAACTCAAGCTCATGAGCGACAAGGGCGCCGCGGGCACGACCAGCGTCGCGGATGCCATTTTCGGGCGCGAATTCAACGAGTCGCTCGTGCACCAGGTCGTCGTCGCCTACCAGGCGAACGCGCGCCGGGGCACGCGCAAGCAGAAAGAGCGCAGCGAAATCGCCAAGTCGACGAAGAAGCCCTGGCGCCAGAAGGGCACCGGACGGGCGCGCGCCGGCATGGCTTCGAGCCCGCTGTGGCGCGGCGGCGGCAAGATCTTCGCCGCCAGCCCGGACGAGAATTTCTCGCACAAGGTCAACCGAAAGATGATGCGCGCGGGCATGACCTCGATCCTGTCGCAGCTCGCCCGCGAAGACCGCATTCGCGTGGTGGAGGAATTCAAGCTCGACGCGCCGAAGACCAAGCTCCTGGCGCAGAAAGTGAAGGCGATGGGCTTCGACGAGGTGCTGCTGATCCTCGACGAGGTGGACCCGAACCTGGAGCTGTCGTCGCGCAACCTGCCGAACGTCGCCGTGCTCACGGTGCGCCAGGCGAATCCGGTGGCGCTGGTGCGCTTTCCGCACGTGCTGCTGACGCGCAAAGCGCTGACGCTCCTCGAGGAGATGTTCAAATGACGGCGACTAGGAAGTACGCCGCCGAGCGGCTGATGAACGTGGTGCTGGCGCCGGTGGTCTCGGAAAAGAGCACGCGCGTCGCCGACAAGAACCGCCAGTACGTGTTCCGCGTCGCCGACGACGCCTCCAAGCCGGAGGTCAAAGCCGCGGTCGAACTGCTGTTCAAGACCAAAGTGCAGTCGGTGACCGTGTCCAACGTCAAGGGCAAGGTCAAGCGCTTCGGGCGCTTCATGGGACGCCGGCGCAACTGGAAGAAAGCCTACGTGCGCCTGGCCGCCGGCCAGGACATCAACTTCGGGGCGACGGAGTAAGCCATGCCACTCGTAAAGGTCAAACCCACGTCGCCCGGGCGGCGCGCGCTGGTCAAGGTCGTGACGCCTGGCCTGCACAAGGGCGAGCCGCATTGGCCGCTCACCGCGACGCAGTCCAAGACCACCGGCCGGAACAACCACGGGCGCATCACCATGCGCCACAAGGGCGGCGGCCACAAGCAGCACTACCGCATGATCGATTTCCGCCGCAACAAGGACGGCATCGCGGCCAAGGTCGAGCGGCTGGAATACGACCCGAACCGCAGCGCGCACCTCGCGCTGCTGCTCTACGCCGACGGCGAGCGCCGCTACGTGCTCGCGCCGAAAGGCGTGAGCGCCGGCGCGCAGGTGGTGTCCGGCGTGGAAGCGCCGATCAAGGCGGGCAACGCGCTGCCCCTGCGCAGCATTCCGGTCGGCACCACCTTGCATTGCATCGAGATGATGCCCGGCAAGGGCGCGCAGCTGGCGCGTTCCGCCGGCGCCTCCGCGCAGCTCTTGGCACGCGAGGGCTCGTACGCGCAGTTGCGCCTGCGTTCCGGCGAGATCCGCAAAGTGCACGTGGATTGCCGCGCCACCATCGGCGAGGTCGGCAATGAAGAGCACAACCTGGAGTCGATCGGCAAGGCCGGCCGCAAGCGCTGGCGCGGCGTGCGGCCGACGGTGCGCGGCGTGGCGATGAATCCGATCGACCATCCGCACGGCGGCGGCGAAGGCCGCACGGCGGCGGCGCGACCCCCGGTGTCCCCGTGGGGCGTGCAGACCAAGGGCTACAAGACTCGCCGCAACAAGCGCACGCAGGTGATGATCGTGCGCGACCGGCGCACGAAATAAGGGCTAGACATGGCACGCTCAATCAAGAAGGGACCGTTCGTCGACCGGCATCTGCTGGACAAGGTGGCCGCGGCGCGCGCCGGCAACGACAAGCGTCCGATCAAGACCTGGTCGCGCCGCTCCACCGTGATGCCGGAATTCATCGGCCTGACGGTAGCGGTGCACAACGGCAAGCAGCACATTCCCGTGTACATCACCGAGAACATGGTCGGCCACAAGCTGGGCGAATTCTCGCTCACGCGCATGTTCAAAAGCCACTCGGCGGTCGGCAAGCGCACCGCGGAAGCGGTGGGCGGAAGTCGCGCACCGATCAGCGCGCCGGCGGCCGCCGCCCCGGCGGCGGCCGCGGCGCCGGCCGCCGCGCCCGCGGCGAAG
>JBDTMD010000232.1:0-4441 GCA_039934435.1 Burkholderiales bacterium | reverse complement strand
AGGGCATCGCGGTGACGTCGGTACGGCCTTCCTTCTTCGCCAGCTGCCAGGCCAGATACGCGTAGTACAGATTGCCGATCGGCAGTGCGATGCCGAGTGCGGGCAGGATGCGCCCGAACACCGTGTCCGCGGGCAGTTGCACCACCCCGAGGCACAGGCCGGTTAGCACGATCACGTTGAGTACGACGTTGGTAAACAGCCCGAAAAAACCGTTCCAGTCGCCGGGCACCCACCACCGAACCTGCATTGCTGCTGCCTGGTTTGCCATGGTCTCCCCTTTTGTGGTCGTGCTTGCCTGTTGCCGTCAGGCTTGCGCCAGTCCCGCCAGAAACTTCCTCGAATCGCTGACCCAGCCGAAAATGCCGCCCTGGGCCTTGATCATGTTGAGCGCCGCCGTCTGGAATTCCGGAAAGTATGAGCCGACGCAGTCCTCCAGCAGCAGGCAGTCGTAGCCGCGGTCGTTCGCCTCGCGCACGCTGGTGTGGACGCACACCTCGGTGGTGACGCCGCACACCACCAGCTGCTTGATGCCGCGGTTGTGCAGCATCGAGTCGAGGTCGGTGGCGTAGAAGGCGCCCTTGCCGGGCTTGTCGACCACCGGCTCGCCGGACGCGGGCTTGAGGTCGTCGACGATGTCGTGGCCGTATTCGCCGCGCACCAGGATCCGGCCCATCGGGCCCGGATCGCCGATGCCGGCCTTCAGCTTGCCTCGCAGCTTCTTGCTGATCGGCAGGTCGGAGAGGTCCTGGCGGTGGCCCTCGCGCGTGTGGATCACCAGCATCTTTTTCTTGCGCGCCGCCTCGAGCACCTGTTTCGTCGGCGCGATCGCCTTGCGCAGCAGCGAGACGTCGTTGCCGAGCGCTTCGCCGAAACCGCCGGGATCGACGAAGTCGCGCTGCATGTCGATGATCATGAGCGCGCAGCTTTTCGCGTCGAACTCGAACTCGTAGGGCTCCGCATCGACCTTGGCCATGGCCATCTCCCGGTTCAACCCGTTTTCGCTTTCGGCGCGCGCTCGGCGACGTACGCGCGCCAGCTGCCCAGCGCCGTGATCTCGCGCGCGCCGCGCGTGGCATAGTGCTCGCAGAGGAAGCCGCGCGCCTGCTCGCCATCCTCAAGCTCGACTGTGCCGATGCCGAGCGGCGCGGGAATGCGATCGACGAAGCCGCCCAGGTCCGCCGCGGGCAGTTCCCACACCTCGACTTCGATCGCCGCGCCCGCATCGCTGCGCAGCATCCCGGGCCGCGGCGGCGAGAACTGCTCGAGCGCATAGAAGCGATAACGCGGTGCGGTGCGACTACGGCGTACCAGCCTTGCGCCGCGATCGGTGAGTTCGTGATTGAGCGGCAGGCCCGACATATGCGCGCCGCAGACCACGAGGCGTACGTTGGCCGCGTGGGCGGCTGGCGCGGCGGCGGGCGTCGCGGCCGGCAACGCGTGGCCGGTCGCGCCGAGCGGCAGCCCGTAGGCCTGCTGCAGGTGCGCGCCGATCCCGGCGAGCGCGCGGTCGCGAAACGCGGGCGCGAGCAACGTCACGCCGAAAGGCAGGCCGTCGCCGCGAAACCCGGCCGGCACCGCGAGGCCCGACAGGTCGAGCAGGTTGACGAAGTTGGTGTAGGTGCCGAGCCGGCTGTTGAGCGTGATCGGATCGGCCTCGACCTCGGCGAGCGTGTAGATCGTCGGCGCGCTGGGCGTGACGATTACCTCGACGTTCGACCACGCGTCCGCGGCGCGGCGGCGCAGCGCCTGCAGCCGGTAGGTCGCGGCAAAGGCGTCGGCGGCGCTGAAGGAGGAGGCCTTTTCGACCACGCGCCGCGTCACCGGGTGCACCGCTTCGGGCTTGCGCTCGAGCAGCTCGCGCATCACCAGCCAGCGCTCGGCAACCCACGGGCCTTCGTACAGCAGTGTTGCGGTTTCGAGGAACGGCCCGAAATCGAGCTCGACGCGTTCGCCGCCAAGCGCCTCGAGCTTGCCCAGCGCGGCGGCGTAGAGCTTCTCGAATTCGCGATCGCCGAAGAACTCGAGCTCCGCCTTGCGCGGCACGCCGAAACGAAAGCGCGCGCCGAAGCCGCCGGCGTCAGTTGGCGCGGCGCGCGAATAAGGGTCTTCGCGGTCGAACCCCTGCGCCACCTCGAGCACCGCCTGCGTATCGCGCACCGTGAGGCCGAATATCGAAACGCAATCGAGCGAGCGGCAGGCCGGCACCACCCCGCGCGTGGACAGTAAGCCGAGCGTCGGCTTCAGGCCGACCAGATTGTTGAAGGCCGCCGGCACGCGGCCCGAGCCGGCGGTGTCGGTGCCGAGAGAAAAGCTCGCCAACCCCGCGGCCACTGCGATCGCCGAGCCCGAGCTCGAGCCGCCGGAGATGTAGCGCGGGTCGAAGGCATTCACCGGGGCGCCATAGGGCGAGCGTGTGCCCACCAGGCCGGTCGCGAACTGATCGAGATTGGTCTTGCCGAGCGCGATGGCGCCGGCGTCGATGAGGCGCTGCACGACTGGCGCGCTCGCCGTGGGCGTGTAGGCGAATTCCGGGCAGGCGGCCGTGGTCGGTCGCCGCGCCAGGTCGATATTGTCCTTGATGGCGAAGGGAATCCCGTACAGCGACAACTTGGCCGGCGAATGCGCCTCGAGCTCGGCGGCGCGCGCCTCGAGCTCTTTTCGCGGCACGCGGTCGATCCAGACCTTGTCGTCGCCGCGATGCTCGATGCGCTTGTGCACCTCGGCGACCATATCGCGCGGGCGCAATGCGCCGGACAGGTAGGCGGCCCTCAGGCGAGTGAGGTCCAGGCTGTCGATGGATGCGGGCATGGGCCGGGTGCGGAACGCCATGCTGCCGGAACACTGCCCCGCCTGTATAGTAGTTTCGCACCGCCCATGCCCGCCGCGTCGCTCAAAATCGTCAACAACACCTACCGTGACTCGGTCACGCTGATGCAGCTGTCGGCGAAGATCGCGGCACTTGCCGGCGTCCAGCAGGCCTCCGTCGTGATGGCGACCGAAGGCAACCTCGCGCTGCTGCGCGAAGCCGGCCTGCTCGATGGCGAAGTCGCCGCCTCGCCAAGCGACCTGCTGGTGGTGCTGCGCACCGAGAGCGATGCTGCGGCGCAGGCCGCGCTGGCGGAAACCGAGCGCATCCTGGCCGGGGGCGACAGCGGTGCGGCGCGCAGCGGGCCGCGCGAGATCGCGCCGCGCAGCCTGCAGATGGGGCTCGCCGCGCAGCCCGATTCCAACCTCGCGCTGATCTCGACGCCGGGCGAGTATGCCGCCGCCGAGGCGCTCAAGGCGCTGCGCCTTGGCTTGCACGTCATGCTGTTCAGCGACAACGTCGCGCTCGAGGACGAGGTCGCACTCAAGCGCGAGGCCGGCGAGCGCGGCCTGATGCTGATGGGCCCGGATTGCGGCACGGCGATCGTCGGCGGCGTGCCGCTCGGCTTCGCCAACGCGGTGCGCCGCGGCCCGATCGGGGTGATCGGCGCCTCGGGCACCGGGCTGCAGCAGGTCACTTCGCTTATCGATCAGGCAGGCTCGGGTGTATCGCACGCGTTCGGCACCGGTGGGCGCGACCTCAAGGCCGAAGTCGGCGGCGCCACCATGCTGCAGGCGCTCGATGAGCTCGCCGCCGATGAGGCGACGCAGGTCATCGTGCTCGTGTCCAAGCCGCCGGCGCGCGCTGTCGCCGACAAGGTGCTGGCGCGCGCGCGCAAGACTGGCAAACCGGTGATCGCGTGCTTTCTCGGCGCGGACCCGGCCCAGGTGGAAGGCGAGGGAGTGCGCGCGGCGCCAACGCTCGAGGACGCCGCCGCCATGGCGGTTGCCGCTGCGCAGGGCAAGTCCTACGCCGCAGGCACGCAGCCGCTGCCGGAGTACGACGCAGCGCGCCTCGCACCCGGGCAGAAGTTCGTGCGCGGGCTCTACAGCGGCGGCACGTTCTGCTACGAGGCGACGCTGCTCCTCGCGCAGGTGCTCGAGGGCGTGAGCTCGAACACGCCGGTGGGCAAGGCGGTCGAACTCGAGGATGTCTGGAACAGCCGGGGCCACACGCTGGTCGACCTCGGCGACGACGAGTTCACACGCGGCCGGCCGCACCCGATGATCGATCACCGGCTGCGCAACGAGCGCATGCTGCGCGAGGCGGCCGACAGGGAAGTCGCGGTGATCCTGTTCGACGTCGTGCTCGGCTACGGCGCGCATCCCGATCCGGCCGCCGAGATGCTGCCGGCGATCCGCGCCGCGCGCGCGGCCGCCGCCGGACGCGAGCTCGCCTTCGTCGGCTTCGTTTGCGGCACCGAGCGCGATCCCCAGGGCTTGGCGCGCCAGGTCGCCGCCTTGCGCGAAGCCGGCGTCATCCTTGCCGCCAGCAACGCCCAGGCCGTACGCACCGCGCTCGCCATTGCCAGCCGCCATGCCCCAGCTCGCCAGCGCTAGCCTCGACGTCATCAAC
>JBDTMD010000231.1:0-4452 GCA_039934435.1 Burkholderiales bacterium | reverse complement strand
GCGCGCAGGAGGTGTTGTATTCGACCAGCTTGCCCATGTCGCCTTCCAGTGCCGCCGGCAGCACCACCCAGCCCAGCCGCCAGCCGGTCATCAGCCAGCTCTTAGAGAACGTATTGGTGCTGATGACGCGCTCGCCGACTTCCGCGAGGTCGAGGAACGAGGGCGCGATGCGGTTGCCCTCGTAGTACAGGCGCTCGTAGGCGTCGTCGGCGAAGATCCAGATGCCGTGGCGGCGGCAGTGCTCGAGGATCGCGCGCTGCTCCGCGCGCGTCACGGTCCAGCCGGTGGGATTGTTGGGCGAGTTGAGGTAAAGCGCCTTCGTGCCCGGCCCGAGCGCCGCGAGCAGCCGATCGAGATCGAGCCGCCAGCCCTGGGGCGAGAATTCCAGCGCCACGGTCACCACCCGCGCATTGAGGATCTTCGGGATCTCCAGCAGGTTCGGCCACAGCGGCACCACCTCGACCACGCGGTCGCCCGGGTTGACGAGCAGCTGCGATACGAGCATCAGCGCGTTGACCCCCGCGCTCGTGACCACGATCTCGGCCGGCGTGGTCGGCCGGTGCAGGCGCGTGACATAGGCGGCCAGCGCCTCGCGCAGCTCGGGAATGCCGAAGTTGCTCGAGTAGAACAATTCGCCTTCCTCGATCGAGGCGATGCCGGCGCGGCGGATGAATTCGGGCGTGGGCTCGTCGGGCTCGCCCACCCAGAACGGCAGGATGTCCTTGCGGCCGATGCCGGCGTTGAACAGCTCGCGGATCTTGGACGCCGTAAGGTCGCGCACGGCGGCGCGCGCGGCGATCGGATCGGGGCTTTCGGGCCTCATGGCGTGCAAGTATTGTAAATTGCCGGACTGCCATGGCTGCCGACACAGTTTCGCTGCAGAAATGGGCGCTCGCAGCGGGCCTCGCGCTGATGCTGGCCTGGGGCGTGAATTTCGCCATCACCAAGGTGGTGCTGGCCGAGCTCGGCGTCTGGCCGTTCCTGTTCATCCGCTTCCTCGCCATGCCGCTGTTCGGCTTCGCCCTGCTCCTCATCGTTACGCGACGGCATTTCCCGAGGACCTGGCCGCGGCGCGGGGACCTGGCGCGCTTCATCGCCGCCGGCCTCATCGGCCATACGGCGCACGTCAGCCTCGTCATGTGGGGCATCAACCTGTCCACCGCCTTCTCGTCGTCGCTGGTGCTGACCTCGAGCCCGCTGTGGACGCTGCTGATCCTGGCGCTGCTCGGCGCCGAGAAGCTGCGCCGGCGGCAACTCATCGGTACGCTGGTCGCGTTCGCCGGCATCGTCCTGTTCCTGTCGGACAAGTTCGTCGCCGGATTCGCGCTGGCGGGCGCCGGCGACCTGGTGCTGCTGCTGGCGGCGTCGCTGTTCTCCCTTTACACCGTCATCACCAAGCCGCTGGTGGCGCGCTACGGCCCGTTGAACGTGATGTGCTACACGCTGCTGTTCGGCGCGCCGCCGCTGGTGCTCGCCACGCTGCCCGCGTTCCTCGATGCGCCGCTCGCAGGCGTCACTGCCGGGGTCTGGTTCGGCGTGTTCTGGGCCATCGCTGTGTCGTCGTTTCTGGGCTGGATCGTCTGGGCGTGGGTCAACTCGGTGCGCGGACTGGCGCGCAGCGCGCCGCTGCAGTACCTGATGCCGCCGATCGCCGGCGTGGTGGCGTGGCTGACGCTCGGCGAGACCTTCAGCGCGCTCAAGATCGCGGGTGCCGCCGCGGCCATGTCCGGCATCGCCTGGGCGCAGCTCGGCGCGCACAGCGCGTCGCCGCCCGATTCCGCATGAAAGGCGTGCCGCGCACCGTCTGGGCGCTGGGCGCGGTGTCGCTGTGCATGGACCTCTCGTCGGAGATGGTGCACGGGCTGCTGCCGCTGTTCCTCACCGGCGTGCTCGGCGCGAGCATGCTGGCGGTCGGCGTCATCGAAGGCATCGCCGAGGCGACCGCCTCGGTAGTCAAGGTGTTCTCGGGCGCGCTGTCCGACCGCTTTGCGCGCCGCAAGCCGCTGGTGGTGGCGGGCTACGCCCTCGCCGCGCTCTCCAAGCCGCTGTTCCCGCTGGCCAGCTCGGTGCCGCTGGTGCTGTTTGCGCGCTTCGCCGATCGCATCGGCAAGGGCATCCGCGGCGCGCCGCGCGATGCGCTGATCGCCGACGTCACGCCGCCCGAGTTGCGCGGCACGGCCTACGGCCTGCGCCAGGCGCTCGACACCGTCGGCGCGGTGCTCGGCCCGCTCGCCGCGGTGGGGCTGATGCTGCTGTACGCCGACGACATCCGGCGCGTGCTCTGGGTGGCGGTGGTGCCGGCGCTCGCCGCGGTGGCGGTGCTGGTGGTGTTCGTCCGCGAGCCGCCACGCGATCGCGCGCCGGGCGCGAGGCCGAATCCACTGACGCGCGCCGCGCTCGGCGCGCTCGGCCGGCGCTACTGGGCGATCGTCGCGCTCGGCGCGGTGCTGACGCTGGCGCGCTTTTCGGAAGCATTCCTGGTGTTGCGCGCGCAGGAGCTCGGCATCGCGCTCGCCCTGATCCCGCTGGTGCTGGTCGTCATGAACGTCGTCTACACCGCGATCTCCTACCCGGCGGGCGTGGCGGCCGACAGCGGCCACCGGCGCGCGCTGCTGGTCTGGGGACTCGCCGCGCTGATCGGCGCGGATGTGCTGATCGCCGCGACCGCTTCCGTGGCGGCGCTCATCGGCGGCATCGTCCTCTGGGGTGCGCACATGGGGCTCACCCAGGGGCTGCTCTCCACGCTGGTCGCCGACGCGGCGCCGGCCGAGCTGCGCGGCACCGCCTTTGGCGTCTTCCATCTGGTCTCGGGCGTGGCGCTGCTCGCGGCGAGCGTGCTGGCCGGATGGCTTTGGAGCGTATACGGCGCCGGCGCCACCTTTTATACCGGCGCAGCGTTCTGCGCCGCGGCGCTCGCGGGACTGCTTATCGCCCTACGCCCGGAATGAACGGAACGCGGCGATCGCCCGATCGATCCCCGCCGCGTCGACGTCGAGGTGCGTGACCAGGCGCAGGCGCGCTCCCGGCAGCGCGACGACGCCATGCTTTGCCAGGTGCTCGACGAGGCCGGGCGCCGAATCGCAAAACACCATGTTCGACTGCGGCGCGGCGGCGCCGATGCCTTTGGCCAGGCGCTCGGCGTTGGCATGGTCCTCGGCCAGGCGCTCGACGTTGTGCTCGAGCGCGTACAGGCCGGCCGCGGCGAGCACGCCCGCCTGGCGCATGACGCCGCCGAGGATCTTGCGCGCCCGCTTGGCGCGCGCGATGAAGTCTTTCGAGCCGAGCAGCATCGTGCCCGCCGGCGCGCCCAGCCCCTTCGACAGGCACGAGGACACCGAATCGAAGCCGCGGCACAGCTCCTTCACCGGGACGCCGAGCTTCACCGCGGCGTTGAAGATGCGCGCGCCGTCCAGGTGCGTGGCGAGGCCGCGGCGCTTCGCCAGCGCCAGGGCTGCATCGAAGTACGGGCGCGGAATGACGCGGCCGGTAATCGTGTTCTCGAGCGCGAGCAGCTTCGTTTTCGCGAAGTGCGGGTCGTCGGGCTTGATCGCGGCCTCGATGTCCTTCAGCTCGAGGGTGCCGTCGGCCCGGTTGACGATCGCCTGCGGCTGGATCGAGCCGAGCACCGCGCCGCCGCCCGCCTCATAGCGGTAGGTGTGCGCTTCCATGCCCACCAGCACCTCTTCGCCGCGCTGGCAATGGCTGATCAGCGCGGCGAGGTTGGATTGGGTGCCCGTCGGAAAGAACAGCGACGCCTCGAAGCCGAAGACCTCCGCGGCCTTGTCCTGCAGGCGGTTGACCGTGGGGTCGTCGCCGAACACGTCGTCGCCGACTTCGGCGCGCGCCATCGCCTCGCGCATGCCCTTGGAGGGGCGCGTGACGGTGTCGCTGCGCAGGTCGACGACGGGCGCGCTCATTTGCCGGCGATCCTGAGGACGGACGGCAGCCACAGCGAGATGGCGGGGAACGCGGCGAGGATGAACAGGCGCACGACGTCCGCGGCGACGAACGGAATCACGCCACGGAACAGCGTCGGCGTGCTCACCTGCGGCAGCAGCGAGGACAATACAAACAGGTTCATGCCCACCGGCGGGCTGATGAGGCCGATCTCCACCACCACCACCACGAGAATGCCGAAGTACACCGGGTCGATGCCGAGCGCGATGATCAGCGGGAAGAAGATCGGCACCGTGAGCAGGATCATCGAGAGCTCCTCCATGGCGGTGCCGAGGATCACGTAGATGGCGCAGATCGACATCACCACCAGCATCGGGTGCAGGCTGAACTGCTCGACGAAGCTCATCAGGTCGGAAGGCAGCGTGGTGAAGTTGATGTAGTTGGCGAAGACGAGCGCGCCGATCAGGATCATGAACAGCATGCCGGTGGTGCGCGCCGATTCGAGCAGGATGTCGCGCAGCACGCGCCAGGTGAGCGCGCGCCGCGCCAGCGCGA
>JBDTMD010000230.1:0-4456 GCA_039934435.1 Burkholderiales bacterium | reverse complement strand
AGCAGCGATCTCGGTCTCGGTCCAGCCCGGCGCTTCGCCGCAGCCGGCAAGGCCCACGCCCGCGATGGCGACCGAGCCCCTCATGCCGGTGTGAACTCCACGAGGCCCTCGGCGACGCGCGCCTTGACGCTCATGCCGATCTTCACGCCTTCGGGCGGTACCGTGACGACACGGCTCATCATGCGCACGCCTTCGGCGAGGTCGACCAGGCACACGTTGTAGTCGCCGCCGTCGGCGCTCTTGCGGCGCACCACGGTAGTCGAATAGACGGTGCCTTGCCCGCTCGGCGCCACCCAGTCGAGCTCGCCCGCGCCGCAATGCGGGCAGACGACGCGCGGGTAGAACACGTGCTTCGCGCACGCCGCGCACTTCTGGATTTCAAAGCGGCCCGCGACGAGCGCGTCGAGGTAGCGCTTTTCAGGCCCGGAGGGTGGCGACATGCTGTCCTTCGTCGACGGCATCGCCCTCGGCGTCGCGCAGCGCTTCCAGCACGCCGTCGCGCGGCGCCGGCACCGGGATTTCCATTTTCATGCACTCGATCAGGAGCAGCGTGTCGTCGGCAGCAACGCGCGCGCCGGCGCGCGCCTCGATCCGCACCACCGTGCCGGCCACTTCGCAGCGCACTTCGAACGTCGCCATGGGCGGGCCGATTATTGCAGAACTCCTGTGCAACAATCGAGCCGGAAGTCGAAATGATCGCCCGATCCTCTCCCGTGGTGCGCGGCATGCTGTGGATGGCTGCGACCGGCCTGCTGTTCATCGTCCTCAACACCATCATGAAGCGGTTGTCGCACGACCTCGATCCATGGCTGGTCGGTTTCCTGCGCTACCTGATGGGCGCCGCGGTGATGCTCGGGCCGGCGCTGCGCCTGGGCGCCGGCGCGCTGTGGCCGAAGGCGCCGAAACTGCAGCTGGTGCGCGGCCTGTTCCACGCCAGCGGCATGATGCTGTGGTTCGCCGCGCTGCCGATGGTTTCGCTCGCCGAGCTGACGGCGATCGGCTTCAGCGGGCCGCTGTTCATCTGCCTGGGCGCGGTGCTGTTCCTTAATGAGCGCATGAGCCCGGCGCGCTGGGCCGCGGTGCTGATCGGTTTCGTCGGCGTTCTGCTCGTCGTCAAGCCCTGGGAGGGTGCGGGCTTCGCCGGCATCTCCACCGGGATGCTGCTGATGCTCGCCTCGGCGCCGGTGTTCGCAGGCTCGTTTCTCGTCGCCAAGGCGCTCACGCGCCACGAGCGCTCGGAAGTGGTGGTGCTCTGGCAGCATCTGTGGGTGTCGGTGCTGCTCGCCGGCTTCGCGCTCGCCTACTGGTCGCAGCCCACGCCCACGCAGTGGGGGCTTCTGGTGTGTTGCGGATTTCTCGGCGCGGGCGGGCACTACTGCATGACGCGCGCGTTCCGCGTCGCCGACATCTCTGCGGTGCAACCGGTGAAGTTCCTCGAGCTGATATGGGCGGCGATCCTCGGCGTGATCGTATTCGGCACCGCGCCTGCCGGCGCGACCGTCGCAGGCGGCGTGGTGATCCTGGTGAGCACGCTGCTCCTCGCGCGTCACGAGTCGCGGGTGCGCGCACCTGCGAAAGAATCCGCCCGGGAGGGGCGATGAGCTGGCAGGAGGAGATGGACGAGCTCGCGCGGCGCAAGAACCTCGCCGCGCAGATGGGCGGCGCCGAAAAGGTGGCGCGCCATAAGGGCCTCGGCAAGCTGACGGTGCGCGAGCGAATCGACGGGCTCGTCGATCAGGGGAGCTTTCACGAAATCGGCAGCATCGCCGGCAAGGCGAGCTACGACGCCGACGGCAGGCTTACGGGCTTCATTCCGGCCAACCTGGTGATGGGGCGCGCGAAGATCGACGGCCGGCCGGTCGCGGTCGCAGGCGACGATTTCACCGTGCGCGGCGGCGCCGCCGACGCGGCGATTCGCGGCAAGCTCGTTACGGTGGAGCAGATGGCGCAGGACCTGCGCATCCCGCTGGTGCGACTGGTCGACGGCACGGGCGGCGGCGGCTCGGTGAAATCGATCGAGATTGAAGGCCGGACGTTGCTGCCGAGCATGCCGATATGGCAGCTATGCGTCGACAACCTGTCGCAGGTGCCGGTGGTGGCGCTCGCGCTCGGCTCGGTCGCGGGCCTGGGCGCGGCGCGTGTCGCCGCGAGCCACTACTCGGTGATCGTCAAGGACACCGCGCAGATGTTTGTCGCCGGCCCGCCGGTGGTGGCGCGCGTCGGCGAGATCCTGGACAAGAACGCGCTCGGCGGCAGCGACATCCACACGCGCAACGGCGCCATCGACGACGAGGCGGCTTCGGAAGCCGAGGCCTTCGCCTTGGCACGGCGGTTCCTGTCCTATCTTCCTGCATCCGTGCACGAGCTCGCGGCGCGCGCCGAACCGAAGGACGACCCGACGCGGCACGACGAATGGCTGCTCGAGGCGATTCCGCGCGACGAGCGCAAGGTCTACAAGATGCGCCCGATCGTCGAAACGCTCGTCGACAACAACAGCTTCTTCGAGATTGGCCGGCGCTGGGGCAAGTCCGTGATTGCGGGTCTTGCACGACTCGATGGCTGGCCGGTCATGGTCATGGCGAGCGATCCGTACCACTACGGCGGCGCCTGGACCGCGGCTGCCTGCGACAAGGTGATCCGCATGGTCGATCTGGCGCAGACCTTCCAGCTGCCGGTGGTGCATCTTGTCGACGTGCCGGGCTTTCTCATCGGGCGCATCGCCGAACAGGCCGGCACGATCCGCCACGGCGCGCGCGCGATGCAGGCCATCTACCAGTGCACCGTGCCCTGGTGCGCGATCCTGGTGCGCAAGGTCTACGGCGTCGCCGGCGCCGCGCACATGAACCCGGCGCGCTACGGCATGCGCTACGCCTGGCCCTCGGGCGACTGGGGCTCGCTCCCCATCGCCGGCGGGCTGGAGGCGGCGTACAAGGCCGAGCTGGCAGCCGCAGTCGACTCGAAGGCGAAGCTCGCCGAGATCGAAGCGCGGCTGGCAAAGCTGAAATCGCCGTTTCGCAGCGCCGAGTCCTATATCGTCGAGGAGATCATCGACCCGCGCGAGACCCGAACGATCCTGACGGAGTTCGCCAACCTGGCTGCGCCGCTAAGGACACCGGGACCGCCGAGCTTCGGCTATCGGCCATGACGCTGCGCGCGGCGCTCGCGCCGAAGTCGATCGCCATCGTCGGCGCCTCCGACAATCCGCACAAAGTCGGCGGCCGACCGATCCTGTACATGAAGCGCTACGGTTTTCGCGGCGCGATCTATCCGATCAATCCAGGGCGCAAGGAGGTGCAGGGGCTGAAGGCCTACGCGTCGATCGGCGATGTGCCCGAGGCGCCCGACCTGGTGGTGATCGCAGTTGCCGGCGACGACGCGGTGCGCGCGGTCGAGGAGTGCGCGGCGAAAGGGGTGCAGGTCGCCGTGGTCATGACCTCGGGCTTCGGCGAGCTCGGCGAGGCCGGCAAGGCCGCACAGGCGCGCATGGCGGCGGCGGCAAAGGCGGCGAACATGCGCCTTGTGGGACCGAACTGCCAGGGCCTGGCGAACTTCGCCACCGGCGCAGTGGCGAACTTTTCCACCATCTTCCATGAAATGGAGGCGCGCGACGGGCCGGTCGCCATCGTCAGCCAGAGCGGCGCCTGCTCGCAGGCGATCTACATCCTCGCGCGCCAGCGCGGCCTCGATGTGCGCCACGTGCACGCCACCGGCAACGAAGCCGACGTGACGGTGGCCGATCTGGCCGAAGAGATCGTGCGCGAAGACGGGGTGCGTCTGGTGCTTCTGTATATGGAGGCGATCCAGCGGCCCGACGTGCTGGCGCAGGCGGCGGAGTACGCGCGCGGGCGCGACCTGCCGATCGTCGCCGTCAAGGCCGGGCGCACGGCAAGCGGCATCAAGGCGGCTTCCTCCCACACGGGGGCACTGGCGAGCGAAGACCGGGTGATCGACGCGTTCTTTGCGAAGCACGCGATCTGGCGCGCCGCCGATCCGCAGGAGCTGGTTGCCGCGGGGCAGCTCTATCTTTCGGGTGGCCGGCCGCAGGGCAAGCGCTTCGTCGCGCTGAGCAATTCCGGCGCGAGCTGCGTGATGGCGGCCGACGCCGCAGAAGAATTCGCGCTGACGTTGCCGGCGTTCACGGCCGCCACGCAGGCGCGCCTGACGAAAGCGCTGCCGGCCTTCGCCACGCCCTCCAACCCGCTCGACGTCACCGGCGCGCTGCTGACCGACAGCGGGCTGATCGGCGCCGCGCTCGGCGTGCTGGGCGAAGAGGATGCCTGCGACCTGCTGATGCTGGCGATTCCGATCGCGGGCGCCGGCTACGACGTGCCGCGCTTCGCGCGCGACGCGGCGGCGTTTCGCGAGCGCCATGGCAAGAGCGTGGCCCTGGCCGCGCCGCAGGCCGAAGTGCGCGCGGAATTCGAAAAGCTCGGCGTGCCGGCCTTCGCGCGCGAGC
>JBDTMD010000229.1:0-4464 GCA_039934435.1 Burkholderiales bacterium | reverse complement strand
GGTGATGTACAGGTCTTCGGCTGCGCGCGAGAAGCTGTGGTACTGCGCGGTCAGCAGAAAAGCCTTGAGCTGCCGTGAAGTGATATTCATGACGGTGCCTGATGAACTGATGACTAAGTGGAATGCCTCTACACCTTCACTGCAGGTTTAATCCTAGCAAGGTTGGCAATTGTTTTGGTGACTTCGTAGTCGCGGATTCGAACCCGCGGGAGGGGACGGCGTGCGGCAACGATTCATCTCTTTTCGAGATCAGATTTCCGCTGCAACGCTGAATTCTTGCTGCACTACACAAGGCAATCACGCCGCGCGCCGGCAATCCATACAGTGAGAAGGGGCGAATGATGACGAATCAGCGTCTTACCACGGCACTGGCAGTCGCGGCGGGTGCGCTATTGTGCGCACCGCCCGCCGAGGCGCGCATCACCAAAGTCGAAATCACCAGCGTCGAGTCGCCGACCTTCGAAGGCGCGGCCTTCGGCGCGGTCGGCGCGTACGAGAAATTGCGCGGCAAGGCCTACGGCGAGCTCGACCCCGCCGATGCGCGCAATGCCGTGATCACCGACCTCGAGCTCGCGCCGCGTAATCCCACGACCGGCAAGGTCGAGTACTCGATGGACATCTACCTCCTCAAGCCGCTCGACCTGAACAAGGGAAATCACAAGGTATTCATGGAGGTGAATAACCGCGGGTCGAAGCTGTTCGGGGCCTTCAACCGCTCCGGCGGCGGCAACAACCCGACCACCGCCGCCGACGCGGGCGACGGATTCCTGATGAACCAGGGCTACAGCCTCGCCTGGAACGGCTGGGATATCGCCGCCGCGCCAGGCGCCGACCGCCTGACGATCACCGTGCCGGTGGCGAAGAATCCTGACGGCACGTCGATCACCGGGCCTTCCTACGAGTACATCGTGTTCGACAACGCCACCACGACGTCGAGCCCCCTCAGCTATCCGGCTGCCAGCCTGGACAAATCGCACGCGACGCTCACCGTGCGCGACCACCTGATGCAGGCGCCGAATTCGGTCCCGGCAAGCGGCTGGGACTACAACGCGACGGGAACCGCGATCAGCCTGGCCTCAGGACCGTTCAAGCAGAGCGCAATTTACGAATTCACCTACGTGGCGAAGGACCCGCTGGTGGCCGGCATCGGCCTGGCGGCGACGCGCGACTTCGTGTCGTTTCTGAAATACGCGCGTGCCGACGACTTCGGCAGTCCCAACCCGCTGTGGCGCCACGCGAAGCAGGTCTACACCTTCGCGATATCGCAGCCGGCGCGCTACCTGAACGACTTCCAGACACTGGGCTTCAACGCCGACGAGCACGGCTGGCGCGCAATCGACGGCATCCTCAACTGGATCGGCGCCGGCAACGGCGTGGCGATCAATTTCCGCTTCGCCCAGACCGCGCGCACCGAACGCAACCGCCAGAATCATCGGTATCCCGAGGCTAACTTCCCGTTCGCCTATCCGCGCCTCAAGGATTCCCTCACCGGCAAGGTGGGCGGCCGCGGCGTGGCCTGCGCCGGGCAGGACGATCGCGATGGGCGGCGCGGCAAGCATCATGACCACGACGACGAAGACGGCAACACGTGCCCGAAGGCGCTGGAGGTCAATTCCGCGAACGAGTACTGGGTGAAGACCGGATCGTTGCTGCATACCGATACCCGGGGTCGCGACCTCGAGGACCCGGAGAACGTGCGCTTCTACCTTCTCTCGAGCCTCGAGCACACCGTCTCCGGCTCGCCGGCGAATTCGGCGGGCAGCTGCCAGCAGTTCCGCAATACCAACGATCCGAGTCCGGCGCTGCGCGCCCTGTTCATCGCGCTTGACGAGTGGGTCACGCGTGGCAGGAAGCCGCCCAGGAGCGAGGTGCCCGACCATGAGACAGGCGTCTTTTCGATTCCGGTGGGCAACGGGATCGGCGTCATCCCGCAGGCGGCGCTGGGCTGGCCGGACATTCCCGGCGTCACCTATACGGGGTTAGTCACGGTGCGGCATCTGTTCGACTTCGGCCCGCGCTTCGACGACGGCATCATGGACATCAACCCGCCGAATTTCTCGGGACCGGTGTACCCCGCGTTCGTGAGCAAGGTGGACCGGGACGGCAATGACCTCGCCGGCGTGCGCCTGCCCCCGGTCGAAGCGCCGATCGCGACGACCACCGGGTGGGCGCTGCGCAGTGCTGCATTCGGCGGCGGGCCGGCCGGCGGCAACCTGGACGGCTGCGAATCCTCCGGCCAGTGGATCCCGTTCACGACCACCAAGAAAGAGCGTCAGCTTTCAGGCGACCCGCGCAAATCGCTGGAGGAGCGCTACGGCGACCACGACGGCTACGTCAAGGCGGTGGCGAAGGCGGCCCAGCACCTCGAAAAGAAACGTTTCCTGCTCCGCGACGACGTGCAGAAATACATCGACGCCGCCGAAGCAAGCAACTTACTTCGTTAAGGGAAGGACTCACATGAAAACCATCTCACTCGCCATCGCCGCGTTGCTCGCGACCGTCGCTCCCGCCCACGCCAATAAGGACTCGGAGCGCGACTTCGAGATCAGGACCTTGTCCAGCCGCGCCAACACCGTCAGCGGCGGTGACGTACTGATCGAAGTGCGCCTGCCCCGGTATGCGAGCGGCAGCGACATTGTGGTCCGATTGAACGGCAGCGACGTGAGCGGCCAACTCAGCGCGGATCCCGCTGCAAGCAGGCTCGTCGGGCTGATAACCGGCCTGCGCGACGGCAAGAACCGGATCACCGCGAGCGCCAGGCATCATCACAACAACCAGCACTACGACTCGCTGGAAGTCATAAATCACCCGATCCAGGGTGAGATCTTCGCGCCGCACCAGCGGCCCTGGGTCTGCGAAACGGCGGCCTCGGGGCTTGGCGCTCCGCCCACGAGCGGGTCGTGCCTCGCGCCTACGCGCTACGAATGGTTCTACCGGAACACCAGCGGCGCCCTTCTGCCGCTGCCGGGTACAACCACGCCCGCCGACGTAGCGCAGACCACCACCATCGACGGCAGGACGGTGAACTACATCGTGCGCGTCGAGTCCGGGACGATCAACGAATCGATCTACCGCATCGCAATCCTGGACGACCCCGCCAATCCGATCTCCAATCCCTGGTCGCCGGGCGGCAAAAAGCCGGGGCCCGGCTGGAACGGCAAGTTGTTCTACCACTTCATCGGCGGCGCCGGCCCGGGCTTTCGCTCGGGCAGGAACGTGGCGACCTCGGCGATCAACGTGTCCGACACGATCTCCGTCCGCGACGAGCCGATCCGCCTGGGCTTTGCGGTGGCGCTTGGTTCGCGTAACACGTTCGGCACCGGCGCGGACGAAGTGGTCTCCGCCGAAACCGTAATGATGATCAAGGAGCGCTTCATCGAGCAATACGGGCTGCCGAAATACACGGTGAGCATCGGCAGCTCCGGCGGCGCGATGCAGCAGCATCTGATCGCCCACAACTACCCCGGCCTGCTCGATGCGATCTCCCCGGTGCGCAATTACCCCGACGTCATGAGCGTCGCCACCGACGTCATCGACTGTGGACTGCTGAACAATTACTTCGACACGGTGGCGAATCCGGCCGATTGGCCCGGCACACGCCAGTCGAAGGTGAACGGCTACCCGGTCGATCCGGCCGGTCTCTCCAATTGCAACGGCTGGAACGCCTTTGCGCGCTCGTGGCCGGTGCCGACCAACGGCTTCGACGCGGTGGTGCCGCTCGAGGCGCGCTACGACCCGGTGACCAACCGCGGCGGCGCGCGCGGCACGCTGCAGGACGGCAGCGTCAGCTCGCTCGGCATCGATCCGAAGACCGGGTTCGCACGCCAGCCCTATGACAACATCGGCGTGCAGTACGGCCTGCAGGCGTTGAACAACGGCGACATCACGAAGCAGGAGTTCCTCGACCTCAACGAGAAGATCGGCGGGCTCGACATCGACGGCAATCTCGTCGCTGCGCGCAGCGAAGGCGACCTGAAGGGCATCGAGCGCGCGTATCGCTACGGACGGGTGAACGACGGCGAGAACCTGACGCTGCCGATGATCCAGTACCGCAACTACGTCGACTTCGAAAACAACATCCACACCTTCCACCGCAGCACCGCGATGCTCGAGCGTCTGCAAAAGCAAAACGGCACTACCGACAACGTCGTGCGCTGGACCATGCCGAGTGCCGGAACGGTGAACTTCATGCGCATGGCCCTGCTCGCGCACGACGAGTGGCTCGGGAACATCGCCGCCGATACTTCCCGTGCGCCGTATGCGGTCAAGGTCATTCGCAACAAGCCGGCCAGCCTGAAGAACACCTGCTGGGACGCGGCGGGGATGACCTACGACCATCCGTTCGACCTGAACTCGACAGGTATCTGCAACACGCTCTACCCGGTGCACGCCGATCCGCGCATTGCGGCGGGCGGCCCGCGAGCCGGCGATATCCTCAAGTGCCAGCTCAATCCGGTGAAGTCC
>JBDTMD010000228.1:0-4465 GCA_039934435.1 Burkholderiales bacterium | reverse complement strand
GTTGGTCGTCGTTCCATGGCACTTATGGTCGGCGTCCGGAGCGCTCTGGCGGATTGCGCCATCCGCGCTTCTCTGGCAAGTACTGTGGCAGGGCGTGCTGATCGGCTGCGTCGCGCTCGTCGCGCTCAATCACGCCATCGGCCGGCTCGGTCCGGAGCGCGCGAGTGCGCTGGTCGCCCTGGTTCCCGCACTGACCGCGGTTCTGGGACTCCTGTTCCTGCGCGAGGTCCCTTCAAGCGCCGAGATCGCGGCAGTACTCGTGATCTCGGCGGGGGTTTCGATTGGCGCGTCCCGCGGCTATGGCGGCAGCCCGGCGGCCAGCAATGCGTCGGCAAAACCAGTGGCCTGAGGACTGTCCCGTCCCGGGTAGCGCGCGCGGAACGCGCTGACGGTGAGCGCGGGCTCCAGCTCGCGCATTTGGGTCATCGTCTCCCGCGCCTCATCGAGCCGCCCCGAGAGCACCTGTGCGGCCGCGAGCGTGCGCAATGTAGGCGTGTGCAGACGGTTCTCGCGCAACGACCGCGTCGCCAGTTCGATCGCCCGTCCGTAGCAGCCGCCGATCAGGTTGGCCGTGCCCGCAAGCGAATTGAAGTAATAGATCATGGGGTCGAGCGGCGACAGCGACAGCGCGCGATCGGCGGACTGCACGGCTTCGGCGCCGCGTCCGCGCCACGCGTGGACCATCCCATTCCACAGCCAGGCGAGGGGCTCGTTCGGATTTGCCGCGAGCGCGCGCGTCAGACGTCGTTCCGCAGTGGCCAGATCGTGCCTCGACCAAGCCGACACCAGACCGTCGACCGCCAGGGCGAGCGCGTCGTCAGGATCGCACGCAAGCGCGCGCTCGGCGCACGAAGATGCCGCCTCGCTGTCGCGGGCGGGATCTGCGCTCCCCCCGATCGCGACGCGGATAAGATGCCAATTCGCAAGACACGCTAGCGGCATCGGGGAAACTGGGTTGCGCTCGATCGCGGCCTCGAACGTTTGGCGCGCAGACATGAAATCTTCATCGGACAGCCTGTACATCAGCTCAATCCCGCGCAACGTCATTGCATAAGCGTCGAGTTCCTCGAAGTTAGTGATCCGCGCGCGGCGCAGCTCGAACGAACGCACGAACGGCGCCACGCTCTGCACCACCTTGCGCGCCAATTCCGCCTGCAAGGCGAACGCGTCCACCAGCTCGCACTCGTAGCGCTCGCTCCACAGGATCTTGCCGTCGCGCGCGTCTGCCAGTTCCGCCACCAGCAGCGCGCGCGTCTGCGCCGTCTGCACGCTGCCCGAAAGCACGTAGCGCACGCCGAGCAATTCACCGATGGCTCGCAGGTTGAGCGGCGCCCGCCGAAACGCCATCGACGACAGCCGCGAAACGACGAAAAAATCGGCGACCCGCGAAAGCGCGCCGATCATCTCCTCGGCCAGGCCATCGCCAACGAATGCGAAGCGCGGGTCGTCCGACCTCACCTGGAAGGGAATCACGGCAACCGACGGGCGGCCGTGCGCCAGCACTGCGGCGCTGGGCGCCGGCCGCGCCGTCTCCGAGGGCGGCCATACGCGGAACGCGCGCACGGCACGCTCGCGGTTGCGCAAGCGTTGCTCGCCCAGATCCTCCACCGACGCGTCGACGCCGCTCGTCAGCTGGTCGCGCACCACAGCGGATACGATTGTCTCGCCGGGGTTCGCGAGTTCGGCGAGGCCGGCCGCGACATTCACTCCGTCGCCGAGCAGGTTGAACGTCTCGACCACGACTTCGGCAACGTGAATGCCGACGCGCAGGGCGAGCGGCGGCTCGGCGTTCTGTGCATTGAGCCGGGCGAGGCTGCGATGCAGCTCGAATGCGCAATCGAGCGCACGGACGCCGTCCGGAAAATCGGCGAGCAGCTGCCGCCCCGGGACCTTCGACAGGCTGCGCCCGGCGCGAGACGGGATCGCCTCCGAAATGGCGTGCGCGAAGAACGCCCGCCAGCGCTGGACGGTGCGTCCCTCGTCGCGTTCCATCATCGCCACCGCATCGAACACGTCGGCGACGAGAATCGCGCGGCGCTCGCGCTGCGCCCGTGCGCCGCTGATTCCGGGCGATGCGACCGCGGAATACTCTTCTGCCGGATTCGGTTCGGGACGGGATTCCGCCGCCAATTGCTGCAGCGCGGCCACGTCGCGCAGCACGAGGGCGCGCCCGGCGCGCTCGAGCAGACCTTGCTGGCCCAGACGGGAAAGCTCGCACGTCACCTCCTCGCGGGACGTGCCGACGTGGCTGGCGATGTCCCGGTGCGACGGCGCTTGCTCGATGCGGGCCACGTTCGCCTGCACGCCGGCGAGTCGGGCGAGGCGCAGGAGCTCGAGCCAGACCCTGGACTTCACGCTCTGCGCGCCGAGGTCGACCAGGCGATCCGCCAACTCGCGCACCGAACCGCTCAAGCGGCGCAGCACGTGTTCCCGCACCGAGGCGTGATTCGCGAGCATCGACCGGAACGCCTCCGGCGGCATCGACGCGAGCAGCGATTCACGCACCGCGAGAACGTCGGCGAAGCGCGCGCGGCCGTCGATGGCCGAGTGTTCGCCGAACACCTCACCCGCCGCCACGTCGCGCAGGATGATCTGCCGTCCGCGCCCGGCCTGGGCCGAGACGCGGACCATGCCGGCGATTACGAAATAGACGTCGCGATCCGTGCCCTCGCGCCGGATCACAACCTGATTGCGCTTGTAGCGCGACCAGTGGCACTGATCCGCGATCTCCCTGAGGGTGCGCGCATCCAGCCCCTTCAGGATATCGATCCTTTGCAGACCGAGCACTGCCGAGCCGCGGATGACGCGATTCTTCGGTTTGCCTGCGCGCCGCCGCGTAGGGGCGATCATGCGATCGAGCGTATCACGGGCCAATGGCGCCGGATTGAATCGCGGTTCGCCTAAACCTTGACCGTGAATGGATTGAAATCAGTTGCGCGGTCGTAGAAATCCTCGCGCTCGGCGCACTTGAGAAACCCCACGACCTTGTAGGTGAGCGGCGTGAACGCCACTTCGACCAGCACCTTGGCGACGAACTGGAACGCCATCACCGCAAGCAGCTTGTCGTCGGGGATGATGCCGGTGCCGTAGAAGGCGATCGGGTAGAACAGCGCCGAATCCACCGCTTCGCCGGCGATCGTCGAGCCGATGGTGCGCGTCCACAGCCATTTCCCGGCCGTCAGGATCTTCATCCTGGCGAGCACATACGAATTGACGAACTCGCCGCAGAAGTACGCGATCATCGACGCGCCGGCGATGCGCCAGGCCTGGCCGAAGGCGATCTCGTAGGCTTGCTGGTTGTTCCAGAACGGCGCCGGCGGCAGCGCCACCACCACGTAGGCCATGAACGAGGCGAAGGCGAGCCCGCCGAATCCCGCCCAGATCACGCGCCGCGCGCGCGCATAGCCATAAACCTCGGTCAGCACGTCGCCAAAGACGTAGGAGATGGGGAAGAACAGCACCCCGGCGCCGAACACCAGCGTGCCAAAGAACGGCAGCTCGACCTGCGCGATCTTCGCCGGGCCGATCAGGTTGGCGCAGATCAGCACGGTGACGAACGCCGCCATCACGAACTCGTAATAGCGGTACTGCCGCGGCGCCGTAGCGTTCACGCGATGCCTACGGCAGTTTTGGCGAGTACTCGCGGAACTCGGGCTCGAGCTGGATGCGCATCGCGTCGAGCATGCGGCCGACCATGGCGTAAAACGCCGCGACGAGCGACAGCTCGACGTAGGTGGCGTGGTCGAAGTGCTTCGACACCGCGGCGTACACCTCGTCCGTGACGTCGGCGCGCGTCACCGCCTCGGCGAGCTGCAACGCCGCTTTCTCGCGCGCGTCGAATTCCTTCGCGTCGCGCCAGCCGGCGAGCGCCGCGATCTGCGCCTCGCGCACGCCCGCCTTGCGCGCCATCTTCAGGTGCTGCGCCCACTCGTACTCGGAGCGCATCAGCTGCGCGCCGCGCAGGATGATGAGCTCGCGCAGCATCCGCGGCGTGCGGCTCTCGAAGCGGATGGCGCGCGCGAACTCGGTCCAGGCGGCGGCGAGCGGCGCGTGGTTGCCGAGCGCGCGATACAGGTTCGGCGGCGTGCCCCAGAGCTCCTCGAGGCGCTGTTTCAGCTCGGGCGGGAACTCGACGTTGGGCACGCGCTGCATGGCGGCATAATAGCCCAATGCTTTCCGCCGCCGCGGTCCGCGACTTCCAGCTCACGCGCGTGCCGGCCGCATTCCTCGACGACCCCTATCCGTGGTACGCGGCGCTCCGGGCGCACGAGCCGCTGCACGCGCTCGAAGGCGGCGGCGTGTTCCTGTCGCGCTACGAGGACGCGATCGCCGTGTACCGCGCCGCGCAGGCGAGCTCCGACAAGAAGGCCGAATTCCAGCCCAAGCTCGGCGCCTCGCCGCTCTACGAGCACCACACGACGAGCCTGGTGTTCAACGACCCGCCGCTGCACACGCGCGTGCGCCG
>JBDTMD010000227.1:0-4480 GCA_039934435.1 Burkholderiales bacterium | reverse complement strand
CGATTCGATGCGGAATTTGTAGGCCTGGCCGCGCTCGACCCCGCGCACCTCGCCCTCCCAGATGCCGGAGTGATCGCCGCGCGGCGCGAGCTTGTCGGCGCCCGCGCGCCAGCCGTTCCAGTCGCCGATCACCGATACCGAGCGCGCATTGGGCGCCCAGACGCCGAACTGCGCGCCTTTGCGTTTGGTGTCGAAATGGCAGCCCAGGCGCTCGTACAGGCGCGCGTGCGTGCCTTCACGGAAAAGATAGGCGTCCTGCTCGGTCAACACTGTGCCGACCTCCAGTTTTGTAGGGTTTATGGTCGCTGACGGACCGGAGGGTTCGCTGCGGGGGCGAATGCACCCGCTGGCTGCTTGATTAGGCGCGCTTCGCAACTTGCATTGCGCTGCGGGATTTTATCACGGCGAGGCATGGTGAACAACCCTGCCGCGCGTTCACGCGCACGCAAACGGAAACTTTGCGTCGAATCGATGTCAGGGTTATGTTCTGCAACAACAATCAACGCCATGGCACAACGATGAAACTCTGGGAACAACTGATGCAGAACAATGCGCCCGACGCGTGGCTGCTCGCGATCGCGATCGCGGTTGCTGTGCTGGCCGCGGTGTGGGTGGCGCGGGGGCTGGCCGCGAAAGTGATCGCGCGCATCGCGCGCCGTACCGATCTGAAGCTGGACGACGCGCTGGTGGCCGCGGTGCGCGCCACGAAGCTGTGGCTGCTGACGCCGCTCGCGCTCTACGCCGCCGCCGCCGCGCTCGAGATCCCGGCGCGTCTCGATCGCCTGCTCGAGCACGTCGCCATGGTGGCGCTGATTGCGCAGTTCGCGGTGTGGACCAACCGCTGGCTGCTGCAATGGCTGTCGCTGCGCGCGGAGGCCGCGCGTGCGGTCGACCCGGCCGCCACCACCACCGTCAATCTGATCGGCTTCGTCGCGCGCGTGGTGGTTGCGGCGCTGGCGCTGCTCATTGCGCTCGACCAGCTCGGCTTCAACGTCACCGCGCTGGTGGCGGGCCTGGGCATCGGCGGCATCGCGGTGGCGCTGGCGTTGCAGAACATCCTCGGCGACCTGTTCGCCTCGATGGCCATCGTGCTCGACAAGCCGTTCCAGGTGGGCGATTTCATCATCGTCGGCGACAAGCCCGGCACGGTGGAGAAGGTCGGCCTGAAGACCACGCGCGTGAAGAGCCTGTGGGGCGAGCAGCTGGTGTTCGCCAACGCGCAGCTGCTCAGCAGCCAGATCAAGAACTACAAGCGCATGCAGGAGCGGCGCATCGCCTTCGGCGTCGGCATTACCTACGAGACGCCGCTGGAGAAGCTGCGCGCCGTTCCCGGGTGGCTCAAAGCGGCGGTCGAGGCGCAGCCCGACGTGCGCTTCGACCGCGCGCACTTCAAGGAATACGCGGATTTTTCGCTCAATTTCGAAATCGTGTACTACGTGCTCAGCCCGGATTTCAACGTGTACATGGACCGGCAGCAGGCCATCAACCTCGCCATCTTCGCGAAGTTCGAAGCCGAAGGCGTGCAATTCGCCTATCCGACGCGTACGCTCTATCTGCGGCAGGAAGCGGCCGCGGGCAGCTGAGGAGCCGGCCATGAAGGCGGGGAGGGCGAGCGCGGATCGCGAGCGGCTCGTCGTCGTCTCCAACCGCCTGCCGTTCACGTTCAAGCGCGACGGCGCCGGCGCCTGGAATGCCGAGCCGGGCGGCGGCGGCCTGGTGACGGCCCTGCTGCCGGTGCTGCGCGACCGCGGCGGCATGTGGATCGGCTGGCCGGGAGCCGCGGGCAACGCCGCCGAGCTCGACGCGGCGCTGAGCGCGGTCGGCGCTGACGCCGGCTACGAGCTGGCGGGCGTGCCGCTCACCGCCGACGAGATGGACAAGTTCTACCTCGGCTTTTCCAACGAGATCATCTGGCCGCTGTTCCACGACCTGCAGTCGCTGTGCAACTTCGATCCGGCGTACTGGCGCACCTACTGCAAAGTGAACGGCAAGTTCGCGGAGGTGGTTAAAAAGCACACCCGGCCGGGGGACTTCGTCTGGATCCACGACTACCACTTGATGAACGTCGCCGCCGAGCTGCGGCAGCGCGGCGTGCAATCGCGACTCGGTTTTTTCCTTCACATCCCGTTTCCTTCGCCGGACCTGTTCCTGAAGCTGCCCTGGCGGCTGACCCTGCTGCAGGCGCTGCTGGAATTCGACCTGCTCGGCTTCCAGACCGCGCGCGACCGGCGCAATTTCGTGCAGTGCGCGCGCCTGCTGGCGAAGGAGGTGCAGATCGAGGGCCGCGGCCAGGTGATGGCGGCGCGCGTCGGCAAGCGCGAGGTGCTGATCGGGGCCTTTCCGATTTCGATCGACTACGCGGCGTTTCAGCGCCGCGCCGCTTCGCCCGAGGTCACGGAGAAGGCGCAGGAGTTGCACCGCCTGCTGCCTGGGCGCAAGTTGATCCTCGGCATCGACCGGCTCGATTACACCAAGGGCATCCCGCTGCGGCTGAAGGCGTTCGAGAACCTGCTCGAGCGTCACCCGAAGCTGCGCGAGCGCGTGTCCTTCATCCAGGTGGTGGTGCCCAGCCGCGAGGACATTCCCGAGTACCACCGCCTGCGCTCGGAGATCGAGCAGCTGGTCGGCCATATCAACGGCCGCTTTGCGCGCCCGGGCGGCTGGGTGCCGATCTGGTACGAGTACCGCAGCCTCTCCCGGCTTGAGTTGCTCGCGTACTACCGCGCCGCGCACATCGCGCTGATCACGCCGCTGAAGGATGGCATGAACCTGGTGGCGAAGGAATACTGCACCTGCAGCATCGAGGAGGACTGCGTGCTGATCCTGTCGGAATTCGCCGGCGCGGCCTCGCAGCTGTACCGCGGCGCGCTGCTGGTCAATCCGTACGACATCGAGGGCGTGGCCGATGCGCTGCGCCTCGCCGTCGACATGAAGGCCGACGAGCGCCACTCGCGCATGCGGCGCATGCGCAACTCGATTCGCGAGTACGACGTGTTCTGGTGGGTGGATTCGTTCCTGCGTGCTGCGATCACCAAGGACCTGCGCGCCTTCCCGCAGCCCGAAGGGCACACCGAAGAAGACGTCTCGGAGTACCAGCTGCCGTTCTAGCTCAGGCCAGGCCTTCGAACAGCTGCACCGGCACCAACTCGCCGGCCGCGACCTTGCCGCGCTCGTGCTCGAGCACGATGAAACAGTTGGCCTCGGACATCGAGCGCAGCACGCCCGAGCCCTGCTGGCCGGTAGTTTTCACTTTCAGCTCGCCGCCTTCGCGAAAAACGATGCCGCGCTGGAATTCTGTGCGCCCCGCGACCTTGCGCAGCGGCTCGGCGGCCGCCACCTTGAGCAGCGGTAACGCACAATCATCGCTGCGGCCGGCGAGCTGCAGCAGCGCCTCGCGCACGAACTGGTAGAACGTCACCATCACCGCGACCGGGTTGCCCGGCAGGCCGAAGAGGAACGCATCGCCGATACGGCCGAACGCCATCGGCCGCCCGGGGCGCATGGCGATGCGCCAGAACAGGGCCTCGCCCAGCTGCGCCATCATCGGCTTGACGAAATCGGCCTCGCCCACCGACACGCCGCCGGTGGTGATGATGGCATCGGCCTGCGCCGCCGCATCGCGGAACGCCGCCTCGAGCCGCGCCGGGTCGTCGCGCACCACGCCGAGGTCGCGAATCTCGACACCGAGCCGCGCCAGCATGCCGTGCAGCGTGTAGCGGTTGGAGTCGTAGACTTCGCCCGCCTTCAGCGGCGCGCCGACCGAGGCGAGTTCGTCGCCGGTGGAAAAGAACGCGACGCGCAGGCGCCGCCGCACCAGCACCTCGGCGATGCCGAGCGAGGCGATGAGGCCGAGCTCGGCGGAGCGCAGCCAGTGCCCGGGATGCAGCACCGCCTCCCCCTTGCTCAGGTCCTCGCCGGCGTAGCGTACGTTCTGCTTCGCCTTCTGGTTCGGCGGGATCGTCACCCGGGCGCCTTGCACTTTCACCACTTCCTGCACCACCACCGTATCGGTGCCGTCCGGCATCACGGCGCCGGTGGTGACGCGCACGCACTGCCCGGCGCGCACCGGTCCGGCGAAAGCCTTGCCGGCGAGTGCGGCGCCGATTTCCTCGAGCACGGTGGCGCCGGCGCCCAGATCGGCGAAGCGCACCGCATAGCCGTCCATCGCCGTGTTGTCGTGCCCCGGCACGTCGATCGCGGGCACGATGTCCTCGGCGAGCACGCGCCCGAGCGCCTCGCGCACCGGCACGCGCTCGATCTCGCGCACCGGCGCAAGGCAGGCGCGGATCGCGGCGCGCGCCTTGTCCACGTGCAGCGCCTCCGGATCGTAGCCCTCGATGGCGTCGACGATCTCGATGATGCGGCTCATGCGTCCTTCAGCTCCTCGCGCGTGTTGATGTTGCGAAACGCATCGGCCTCGTCATCGAACACCACCTCGACCACCTTCAACGTCGCGTACCAGGCGTCGATCTTGCGCCCG
>JBDTMD010000226.1:0-4493 GCA_039934435.1 Burkholderiales bacterium | reverse complement strand
ATGCCCATGGTGCTTTCCCCTTTTCGCTAGCGCGCCGCGGCGGCGGCGCGCTCGCGCTCGATGAGCACGCGGCGCAGCAGTTTGCCGGTAGCCGATTTCGGCAGCTGGTCGACGAACTCGACGGCGCGCACCTTCTTGTGCGGCGCCAGGCGTTGGGCGACCCACGCCATCACCTCGTCGGCGCTGATCTCGCCCTTCTTCACCACGAACGCCTTGGGCACCTCGCCGGCCTCCTCATCGGCGATGCCGATGACGCAGGCGTCGAGGATCGCCGGATTGCCGAGCAACACCGATTCGATCTCGGCCGGCGCCACCTGCAGGCCCTTGTACTTGATCAGTTCCTTGGTGCGATCGACGATGAAGAAGTCGCCGTCGGCGTCGACGTAGCCGATGTCGCCGGTGCGCAGCCAGCCCTCGGCGTCGATGGTCGCCGCGGTGGCGCCGGACTGCCCGAAGTAGCCGCGCATCACGATCGGACCGCGCACCAGGATCTCGCCCTGCTCGCCGGACGGCACCTCGGCGCCGCTGCCGACGTCAACGATCTTGCATTCCATGTTGGGCATCAGCCGGCCGCCCGAGGCCGGCTTGATCTTGTCCTCGGTCGTCGGCCCGAGGTGGCTCGCGCCGCTCACCTCGGTCATGCCGTAGGCCTGCGAGACGCGAAAGCCGAGCCGTGCATGCAGCGCGTTGGCGACCGCATCGCCGAGCGGCGCGGCGGCCGAGAACGCGCCGCGCACCTTCGACAGGTCGAAGTTGGCGACGCTCGGGTGCTTGGCGAGCGCCAGCGCGATCGGCGGCACGACGTGCAGGATGGTGACGCCGTGCTTCTGCACCAGTTGCAGGTACTGCTCCAGGTCGAAGCGCGGCATGGTGACCACGGTCGCGCCCTGGTGCAGGGCGAGGTTGAGAAAGGCGACAATGCCGTAGATGTGAAAGAACGGCAGAAAGGCGAGCACCGTGTCCTGCGGCGTGATCAGCGCGGCGTCGGTGACGCCCTTGACCGAGCACAGCTGGGCCACCAGGTTGTAATGCGAGAGCATCACGCCCTTGGGCAGGCCCGTCGTGCCGCTGGAGTAGGGCAGCGCCACCAGGTCCTTGCGTGCATCGATCGCCACCGCGGGCGGCGTGCCGCCGCCCGCAAGCAGCGCGGCGAACGGCGTCGCCCCCTCGGCTTCGCCGAAGACGAAGATCTCGTCGACCTTCGCCTGCGCCGCGGCCTCGCGCGCCACGGCGAGGAACGGCGGCACCGTGAGCAGAAAGCGCGCGGCCGAATCCTGCAGCTGCTTCGCCACTTCGCCCGGCGTGTAGAGCGGGTTAACGGTCGTCACCACGCCGCCGAGCGCGGCGACCGCGTGGAAGGCGACCGCGTACTCGGGCAGGTTCGGGCTCAGGATCGCGAAGCGCTCGCCCTTCTTGAAGCCGCGCGCGGCAAGCCCGGCTGCGGCGCGCGCCACCAGCGCCGGCAGCTGCGCATAAGTGATCGTTCGTCCGCTCGGCCCGTCGATCAGCGCCGGCTTGTCGCCGCGCGCCGCCACGCCGGCAAGCACGAACGCGCCCAGCGCGATTTCTGGAATCTTGACGTCCGGATAAAGGCTGCGAAAGGGCATGGTCTCCTCCTCAGGGACGGTGCGCCTGCGGCTAGTTTAAGGGCGGTTCATTCACCGCACGGCATTTTGCATGCAGTGATCGAGCAACTCGACGGCGCGCCGCGCGAACAGCCACATGTTGTCCTCGCGCGCGGCGCTTCCGGTCTCGACCGTGATCACCGCATCGAACGGCCCGGACACCGCGATACAGGCGTGGCCCGCCGGATCGCCGTAGCGGTTGCCGCTCGGGCCGCTGGCGCCGGTTTCGCTCAGGCCCCAGGTCGTGCCGAGTTTGTCGCGTATCCGGCGAGCGAGGAGCTGCGCGAAAGGCTCGCTCGCCGAACGCATCCCCGTCATGTCCTGCGGCGCGATCCCGAGCAGCGCCTGCCGCCCGGCCGCGGTGTAGATGACGCAGCCGCCGACGTAATAGGCCGAAGCCCCGGGTACCGCGACCAGGGCGGCGTTGATCAGGCCGCCGGCCGAGGACTCCGCCACGGCGAGCGTCTGCCCGCGCTGCATGAGCTGCGCCCCCACCCCGGCGCCGAGTTCCGTCAGCGATGCCATCTCCCCTCCTCGCCGTTAAACTTCAGCCATCATGCGCCTGGAAGCGATCCGCGTCGGCAACAACCCCCCTGACGACATCAACGTGATCGTCGAGGTGCCGGTCGGCGGCGAGCCGATCAAGTACGAGATCGACAAGGCGTCCGGCGCTCTGGTCGTCGACCGCTTTCTTTACACCCCGATGCGCTACCCGGGCAACTACGGTTTCGTGCCGCACACCCTGTGCGGCGACGGCGACCCGCTCGACGTACTGGTCGCCAGCACGCGCGCACTGATCCCCGGTTCGGTGATCAATTGCCGGCCCGTGGGCGTGCTGGTGATGGAGGACGAGTCCGGCATGGACGAGAAAGTGATCGCGGTTCCGAGCAGCAAGCTTACGCGGCGCTACGACGCCGTGCAGACGCTGACCGACCTGCCCGAGATCACGCGCAGCCAGATCGAGCATTTCTTCCAGCACTACAAGGACCTCGAGCCCGGCAAGTGGGTGAAGATCGTGCGCTGGGGCGACGCCGCGAGCGCGCGCGAGTTCATTCTCGAGGCGGTAAAACGGGCGGCTACTTAGCGCGCCAGGATCCTGGAACTGGCGAGAAAGCCGGGAGGATAAACTTTGCGCATGACAGTTCCCACCCCCTTTGCCACCGCGCGCAGCGTCGTGCGTCCCGAATGGATCGACTACAACGGCCACATGAACGTGGGCTACTACCACGTCGCGTTCGATCTCGCGGCCGATGAGTTCTTCGATTTTCTCGGCCTGGACGCCGGCTACCGCAAGCGGAACGGCTCGACGACGTTTGCCCTGGAAGCGCACCTCAATTTCCTGCGCGAAGTGAAGGAAGGCGACGCGCTGCGCTTCGAAACGCGGCTGCTCGACCATGACGCGAAGCGCATCCACTTCTACATGGAGATGTTCCACGCCGGCGAAGGCTTTCTTGCCGCCTCGTACGAGTCGCTCGGCGCGCACGTGAGCGTTGCGCAACGCCGTACTGCTCCGATGCCGGAGGACCTGCTTGAGCACCTCTCGAAGGTCAAAGCCGCGCACGCCGTGCTGCCGCGTCCCTGGCAGGTCGGCCACGTGATTTCCACGAAGCCGTTACGCTAGCGATGACGGACGCAAACGATTCGCCGGTCGCCGGGCTCCTTGAGTCGGTACGCGAACTCGGACCCTCGATCGCCGCGGCGGCCGACGAGATCGAGCGCATACGCGACATTCCGGATGCGTTGTTCGATCGCCTGATCGAGCGCGACCTGTTTCGGCTGTTGCTGCCGCGTGACTATGGCGGCGCCGAGATCGACCCCCTGCGCTACGTCCGCATCCTCGAAGAGGTCGCCAAGTCCGATGCGAGCACCGCCTGGTGCCTCGGCCAGAACAACGTCTGCTCCATGGTGGCCGCGTACCTGGAGCCGGCGACCGCGATGGAAATATTCGATTCGCCGCGCGCGATCCTGGCCTGGGGACCGGGACCTGGCGCAGCCCGCGTCACGCCCGGCGGCTACCTGCTGAGCGGGAATTTCGACTTCGCGAGCGGCAGCCGCCACGCGAGCTGGCTGGGGGCGCACGTGCCGGTCATCGAGACCGACGGCTCGCGGCGAACGGCCGCCGATGGGTCGGCCAGGCTGCATACGCTGCTTTTCCCGCGCGCCGAGGCGCAGCTACGCGACAACTGGCGCGTACTTGGGCTTCGCGGTACCGGCAGCGACAGCTACAGTGTGGCGGGCGTGCAGGTCCCCGAATCGCGGACCCTGGTGCGCGATGCTTCCGCCCAACTGCGCCAGAAGGGCCCGCTGTACGCATTCAGCCAAAGCCACCTGTACGCTTCGGGATTCGCGGCAGTCGCGCTGGGAATCGGACAGGCTTGTTTCGACGCGTTCGTGAGCACGATACGCGACACGGTGCCGCGCGGCGCCAGCCGTTCCCGGGGCGCCAATAACGTGGTGCAGAGCGAGGTCGCGCAGGCGGAAGCCCGCTTGCGATCTTCGCGCATGTTCCTGTTTGGTTCGCTGGACGAGATCTGGTCCGGCGTGATGCGCAGCGGGGCGATGACCAACGAGCAGCGTCTCACGATCCGCCTGGCGACGACCTGGGCGATTCAGCAGGCCCGCGAAGCAGTGACCGCGCTCTACATGGCCGCCGGCGCGCTGGCGATATTCGAATCGCAGCCTTTCGAGCGCCGGTTCCGCGACATTCATACGCTGTCCCAGCAGATGCAGGGCCATGCCGCGCATTTCGAGACCGTCGGCCAGATGCGCATGGGGATGAAGCTGGAGCGGTCCCTGTTTACGTTCTGAGCGCTACATGCTTCTGCGGTACTGCCCGCCCACCTCGAACAGGGCATGGGTGATCTGCCC
>JBDTMD010000225.1:0-4495 GCA_039934435.1 Burkholderiales bacterium | reverse complement strand
GAAAGCCTTCGGCGCCGGAGCCGCCCTTCTTGCTGATGACGACCATCGAGGTCGGCATCAGCTTGTGCTTGGTGACGATCCCCTGGATCAGCTGCGCCATCTGGCCCGCCCCGCCGCCAATGCCGGCCGGAACGATGAATTCGACCGTCTTCGTCGGCTTCCATGCCTGCCCGGTCGCCGGCCAGACCGCGAGGGTTGCTGCGGTGAGCGCGGCGCTCAATGCACAGGTGAATTTTGTTTTCATGATCCGCCTCCTCCTATCCTTCAAGTTGGACTGAAAAGCACTTGCATTGTCGATAGGACCACATTGTAATCGCCTTGACTGCGGTCAAGAGATCGGCTGTTTTCGTGCCTGCAGCTTGCCCGCCGCGACCACGATCACCACGCCGGCGGCGCCCGCGAGGTATTCCAGGCTGACGATGCCGATCATCGGCTCGCCACGCTCGAATACTGCGCCGAGCGCGACCAGCCAATCCGCGAGTGCGGGGTCCGTGACCAGCATTTGGCCGGCGACCCAACCGATCAGCGCGGCGCCGACGGTGATGATCACCGGATAACGCTCCATCAGATCGATCAGCAGGGTGGCGCCGAAGATCACCAGCGGAATCGAGATTGCCAGGCCGAGGACCAGCAGCGTGAGGCTGCCGCCGGCCGCCGCCGCCACCGCGATGACGTTGTCCAGGCTCATCACCAGGTCCGCGACGAGAATTGTCTTGATCGCCGCGAGGAGCTGATCGCTCGCCGCGACCTCCGCGTCGTCCTCTTCGGGCACCAGCAGCTTGATGCCGATCCAGAACAGCAGCAGGCTGCCGATCAGCTTGAGCCAGGGCAGCGTCAGCAGCGCGACCGCGAACACGGTCAGCACGACTCGCATGACGATGGCGGCGCCGGCGCCCCAGAACACCGCCTGCTTCTGCTGCTTTTGCGGCAGCGAGCGCGCGGCCAGCGCGATCACCACCGCGTTGTCGCCCGACAGGATGATGTTGACGCCGATGATTTTGAGCAGGCCGATCCAAAAGGCCTGCGTGGCCAGTTCCTCGAGCATGCCGCGGCGATCCTAGATCACTTGACCAGCAGAACCGGCGTGTCCGAGATGTGCAACACCTTGCTTGCGGTCGAGCCGAGAATCGCCTTGCCGATCTCGGTCATCCCGCGAGTGCCGATGTAGATCACGTCGCAGCGCTTTTCCTTCGCGAACTTGACGATGCTTTCGGCCACCGGGCCGACCAGGACCTGCGCCGCGTAGGCGATGCCGGCGGCGTCGAGCTTGCGCCTGGCTGCGGCAAGTCGTGCCTCGCCCTCCTCCTGGTAGTACTTCTGGATCTGGCTCTTGCCGACCGCCAGCCCCATGCGCGGCAACTTGGGCACCGGCAGGTGCACCGTCACCAGGTGTACCTCGGGCGCGCCGCGATACCAGTCGGCGTGGTCGATCAGGCACTGCACCGCATCGAGCGAGTTCTTCGAGCCGTCGACCGCGACCAGGATGCGCACGCGAAGGATTCTAGAACAGGCCGACCACCTTGCCGTCGACGAGGTCGATCTTCGCGGCCGACGGCACCTTCGGCAGCCCCGGCATGGTCATGACGTCGCCGCAGACCATGACGACGAACTCCGCGCCGGCGGCAAGGCGCACTTCGCGCACGTTGACCGCGTGGCCGCTCGGCGCGCCGCGCAGCGCAACGTCCGTGGAGAACGAATACTGGGTCTTCGCCACGCACACCGGGTAATGACCGTAGCCGCTGTCCTGCAGCTTGCGGATCCGGGCCCGGACCTTGGCGTCCGCGGTGACTTCGCTGGCGCGGTACACCTTCTGCGCAATCTTGGTGATCTTGTCCCACAGCGGATCGGCGTCTTCGTAGACGAACGTCGGCTTGGATGGCTTTTCGCACAGGTCGACCACCAGCTTCGCCAGTTCGGCCGCGCCCTTGCCGCCGTCGCTCCAGTGCGTCGCCAGTACGACGGCCGCACCGAGCTTTTTCATGCGCGCCTGCAGCAGCTCGATCTCGGCCGGCGTGTCGAAGGTGAAGCGGTTGATCGACACCACGCACGGGATACCGTAGACCTTGCTCACGTTCTCGACATGACGCTCGAGGTTGACGAGGCCCTTTTCCAGCGCGGCGACGTTCTCCTTGTTCACTTCCTTGACGTCGACACCACCGTGGTACTTCAGCGCGCGGATGGTGGCGACGATGACCGCGGCGTCGGGCATCAGCCCGGACTTGCGGCACTTGATGTCGAGGAATTTCTCGGCGCCGAGGTCGGCGCCAAAGCCCGCCTCGGTGACCACGAAATCCGCCAGCTTGAGCGCGCTTTGCGTGGCGATGGCGGAATTGCAACCATGCGCGATGTTGGCGAACGGCCCGCCATGGATGAAGGCCGGATTGTTCTCCAGCGTCTGCACCAGGTTCGGCGCCAGCGCGTCCTTGAGCAGCACCGTCATCGCGCCGTGCGCCTGCAGGTCGCGCGCCGTGACCGGTTTCTGCTCGCGCGTGTAGGCGACGACAATGTTGCCGAGGCGCTTCTTCAGGTCTTCCAGCGACGTGGCGAGGCAGAAGATCGCCATCACCTCGGAGGCCACCACGATGTCGAAGCCGTCCTCGCGCGGATAGCCGTTGCCGGGCCCGCCCAGCGAAACCACCACGTTGCGCAGCGCGCGGTCGTTCATGTCCAGCACCCGCTTCCAGGTGATGCGCCGCACGTCGATGCCCAACTCGTTGCCGTGATGGATGTGGTTGTCGAGCAGCGCCGACAGCAGGTTGTTGGCGAGCTGGATGGCGCCGAAATCGCCGGTGAAGTGCAGGTTGATGTCCTCCATCGGCACCACCTGCGCGTAGCCGCCGCCGGCGGCGCCCCCCTTCATGCCGAACACCGGGCCGAGCGAGGGCTCGCGCAGGCAGATCACCGCCTTCTTGCCGATGTGGTTGAGCGCGTCGCCCAGGCCGACCGTGGTGGTGGTCTTGCCCTCGCCCGCCGGGGTCGGCGTCATCGCCGTGACCAGGATCAGCTTGCCGTTCTTCTTGCCTTTCAGCGTGTCGAGGTACTTCAGCGAGACCTTGGCCTTGTAGTGCCCGTAAGGCTCGAGGTGCTCTTCGGCGATGCCAAGGCGCTCGAGCGCGACCTTGCTGATGCGCTTGAGCTTCGCGGCCTGTGCGATTTCGATGTCGGACGGCATGGCGTGATCCCCGAGGTAAGGTGTGCGGACTGCGGAACTATAGGCGAGCGCGAGCGCGCGCTCCCTTGATTGAGGTCAAGCGTCAGCGCGCGATCAGCGCGAGCGAGCGGCCCTTGCCGTAGCCGGGATCGGCGGGGCGCGCGCCGCCTTTCGCCACCTTCACCGCGCAGTACTTGAACTCCGGAATCTTGCCGAACGGATCGAGCGCCGGATTGGTGAGCAGGTTGGCCGCCGCCTCCTGGAAGGCGAACGGGATGAACACCGCGCCGCGCGGCGTGCCTTCGTCGGCGCGCGCGTAGAGCGCGATGCTGCCGCGGCGCGATGCGACGGTGACGACGTCGCCAGGCTTGGCCTTGAGCTCGGCGAGATCGAGCGGATGCAGCGAAGCCACCGGCTCGGGCTCGAGCGCGTCGAGTACGCCCGAGCGGCGCGTCATGGCACCGGTATGCCAGTGCTCGAGCTGGCGGCCGGTGATCAGCACCATCGGGTAGTCCTGGTCGGGCCGCTCGTCGGCGCGGATCAGGTCGGCGGGCACGAACTTGCCGCGGCCGGTAGCGGTCGGGAAGTGCGTCTGGAACACGACTGGCTGCCCCGGATCGCCTTCGTTCTCGCACGGGTAGGTGACGGACGAATCGCGCTCCAGGCGCTCCCACGTGATGCCGTGGATCGAGTCCATGCAGCCGCGCATCTCGTTCCACACGTCCTTCGGCCCCGCGTAGTTCCATGCGAGGCCGAGGCGCCGCGCCAGCTCCTGGATGATCCAAAGGTCGGGGCGCGCCTCGCCCGGCGCATCGAGCGCCTTCCTGCCCAGCTGCACCATGCGGTCGGTGTTGGTGACCGTGCCGTCCTTCTCCGGCCAGGCGGTGGCCGGCAGCACCACGTCGGCCAGATACGCCGTTTCCGTGAGGAAGATGTCCTGCACCACGAGGTGTTCGAGCTTTGCCATCGCCGCGCGCGCGTGCGCAAGATCGGGGTCCGACATCGCCGGATTCTCGCCCATGATGTACATGCCGCGGATCTTGCCGTCGTACGCGGCGTCCATGATCTCGACCACCGTGAGGCCGGGCCTGGCGTCGAGCTCGGCGCCCCAGAATTTTTCGAAGCGCGCCTTCGCCTCCGGCGTCGCCACGAGCTGGTAGTCCGGATACATCATCGGAATCAGGCCGGAGTCCGACGCGCCCTGGACGTTGTTCTGGCCGCGCAGCGGGTGCAGCCCGGTGCCGGGGCGTCCGACCTGCCCGGTCATCAATGTAAGCGCGATCAGGCAGCGCGCGTTGTCGGTGCCATGCACGTGCTGGCTGATGCCCATGCCCCAGAGCACCA
>JBDTMD010000224.1:0-4514 GCA_039934435.1 Burkholderiales bacterium | reverse complement strand
AATACCCGGGAGCTCGGCCGCGTGCTGTATACGCAGTACGTGTACGCGTTCGAGATCGCGGCGGTGATCCTGCTGGTGGCGATCATCGCCGCCATCGCCCTGACGCTGCGCCGGCGCAAGGACCGCAAGGGCCAGGACCCGGCGCGCCAGGTGGCGGCGCGGCGCGAGGAGCGCGTGCGCCTGGTGTCGATGCCCTCGGAGAAGGACGGCTGATGGGCGCGCTCACGCTCAACCATTTCCTGGTGCTCGGCGCGCTGCTGTTCGCCATCAGCGTGGTCGGCATCTTCCTCAACCGCCGCAACGTCATCGTGCTGCTGATGGCGATCGAGCTGATGCTGCTGGCCGTGAATCTCAATTTCATTGCTTTCTCGCATTACCTCAACGACCTCGCCGGGCAAGTGTTCGTGTTCTTCATCCTCACGGTGGCGGCCGCCGAGTCGGCCATCGGCCTGGCGATCCTGGTCGTGCTGTTCCGCAACCTCTCGACCATCAACGTCGAGGACCTGGACACGCTCAAGGGATGAAGGCCGTTTATCTCCTGGTACCCATGGCGCCGCTCGCGGGCGCCATGCTTGCGGGCCTCTTTGGCCGCGCGCTCGGCCGCGCCGGCACCCACTGGGTGACCATCCTTTCGGTGCTGGCGTCATTCCTCGCCTCGTGCTGGATCTTCGCCGACGTCCTGCAGGGCAATACCTTCAACGGCGGCGTCTACACCTGGCTGACAAGCGGCGGCGTGAATTTCGAGATCGGTTTCCTCATCGACCGCCTCACCGCGCTGATGATGGTCGTGGTGACCTTCGTGTCGCTGATGGTGCACGTGTACACCATCGGCTACATGGCCGACGATCCCGGCTACCAGCGCTTCTTCTCCTACATTTCGCTTTTCACCTTCGCCATGCTGATGCTGGTTTTCGGCTGGGAGGCGGTCGGCCTGGTGTCGTACCTGCTGATCGGCTTCTGGTACACGCGCCCCACGGCGATCGTCGCCGGCCTGAAGGCGTTCCTCGTCAACCGGGTCGGCGACTTCGGCTTCCTGCTCGGCATCGCGCTGGTGCTGGCGCACTTCGGCAGCCTCGACTACGCGTTGGTGTTCGCCCAGGCGCCGTCGTCCGCGGCGCCGATGACGCTGCTGTGCATTCTGCTGTTCGTGGGCGCGATGGGCAAGAGCGCGCAGTTCCCGCTGCACGTCTGGCTGCCTGATTCGATGGAAGGCCCGACACCGATCTCGGCGCTGATCCACGCCGCCACCATGGTCACGGCGGGGATCTTCATGGTGGCGCGCATGGCGCCGCTCTACGAATTGTCGTCGACCGCGCGCTCGGTGGTGCTGGTGATCGGCGCCATCACCGCCTTGTTCATGGGGCTGGTGGCGCTCACGCAGTTCGACATCAAGCGCGTGGTTGCCTACTCGACGCTGTCGCAGCTGGGCTACATGACGGTGGCGCTCGGGGCTTCGGCCTACTCCGCGGCCATCTTCCACCTCATGACGCACGCCTTCTTCAAGGCGCTGCTGTTCCTCGGCGCGGGCTCGGTGATCATCGCCCTGCACCATGAGCAGGACATGCGCCGCATGGGCGGGCTGCGGCGCTTCATGCCGGTGACCTATTGGACCTTCGTGGCCGGCGCCCTGTCGCTGAGCGGCATACCCGGCTTCGCCGGCTTCTTTTCCAAGGACGCCATCATCGAAGCGGCGCACCACGCCGCCGTTCCGGGGGCGCAGTTCGCCTACGCGTGCGTGGTCGGCAGCGTATTCGTGACTGCGGCCTACACCTTCCGCATGCTGTTCATGGCGTTTCACGGCCAGCCGCGTTTCGACCCGGCCCACCCGCCGCGGGAATCGCCATGGGTGGTGACCGTGCCACTGGTACTGCTGGCAATACCGTCGCTGCTCGCGGGCTGGTTGATCGGCGATTTCGTGGACGTCGACAATGCATGGGAATTCGTCGCCCACGGCCTCGTTGCGCTGCCGTTCTGGCTGGCGCTCGCCGGCATCGGCACTGCGTACGTCCTTTACCTGCAGCGCACGGACCTGCCCAAGCGCATCGCCATGCGCCTCGGGCCGCTGTACGCAATCGTCGAGAGCAAGTACGGCTTCGACGAGCTCTATGCCTGGCTGTTCGGCGCCGGGGCGCGCGCCCTGGGCACCGGACTGTGGAAGGCGGGCGACCAGACGGTCATCGACGGCCTGGTCGTGAACGGCTCGGCGCGGATCGTGGGCTGGGCCTCCGGCGTGGTGCGCCTGTTGCAGACCGGGATACTGAACACCTACGCGTTCATGATGCTGTTCGGCATCCTCGCCGGCATCAGCTGGGTGATCTGGCGGTTCTGGCAGTAGGCGCCCATGCACGCGCCGCTCCTGTCGCTCGCCATCTGGGTGCCCATCGCCGCCGCGCTGCTCGTGCTCGCGCTCGGCGGCGACCGGCGGGCGCCGCTGCAGCGCGTCCTGGCGCTCGCCGGCGCGCTCGCCGGTTTCCTCGTTACGCTGCCGCTGTACACCGGCTTCGACACTGCCTCGGCGGCAATGCAGTTCGTCGAACAGGCGCCGTGGATCCGGCAGTTCAATGTCAACTACCACCTCGGCGTGGACGGCATCTCGATGCTGTTCGTGATCCTGAACTCGTTCATTACCGTGCTGGTGGTGATCGCCGGCTGGAGCGTCATCGAGAGCCGGGTGGGGCAGTACTACGCCTCCTTTCTCATGCTCTCGGGCGTGATGAACGGCGTGTTCGCCGCGCTCGACGGCGTGCTGTTCTACGTGTTCTTCGAGGCCACCCTGATCCCGATGTTCATCATCATCGGCGTCTGGGGCGGGCCGAACCGCGTCTACGCCGCGGTCAAGTTCTTCCTCTACACGCTCGCGGGCTCGCTGCTGATGCTGATCGCGTTGCTGTACCTGTATGGGAAGTCGGGCAGCTTCGCCATTCTCGACTGGCACCGCCTGCCGCTGTCCCTTACGGCGCAGGAGTGGCTGTTCTTCGGCTTCCTGCTCGCCTTCGCGGTGAAGGTGCCGATGTGGCCGGTGCATACCTGGCTGCCCGACGCCCACGTCGAGGCGCCCACCGGCGGCTCCGTGGTGCTGGCGGCGATCATGCTCAAGCTCGGCGCCTACGGTTTCGTGCGCTTTTCGCTGCCGATCCTGCCGGACGCTTCGCACGAACTGGCGTGGCTGATGATCGCGCTGTCGCTCATCGCCGTGGTGTACATCGGCCTGGTGGCGCTGGTGCAGACCGACATGAAAAAACTGATCGCCTATTCGTCGGTTGCGCACATGGGGTTCGTCACGCTCGGCTTCTTCGTGTTCAACGCCCTGGGCGTGGAGGGCGCCCTGGTGCAGATGATCTCGCACGGCCTGGTCTCGGCGGCGCTGTTCCTGTGCATCGGCGTGATGTACGACCGCATGCACACGCGCATGATCGCGGATTACGGCGGCGTGGTGAACACCATGCCGAAGTTCGCTTCCCTGATGATGCTGTTCGCGATGGCGAACGCGGGACTGCCCGCGACCAGCGGCTTCGTCGGCGAGTTCATGGTGATCATGGGCGCGATGCAGAAGAACTTCTGGGTGGCGTTCGCCGTCGCGACGAATCTGGTGACCGGCGCCGCTTACACGCTTTGGTTGTACAAGCGGGTGATCTTCGGCGCGGTGGCGAGCAAGCGCGTGGCGGCGATGACCGACCTGAACGGCCGTGAGCTCCTCGTGCTGGGCCTGCTCGCGCTCGCAGTGCTCGCCATGGGTATCTACCCGCAGCCCTTCACCGAGGTGATGCATGCCTCGGTCAACGAGCTGCTGCGCCACGTGGCGCAGCCCAAGCTATGAGCCTGGCGCTGCTGCTCAGCCACTTGCGGGCGCTGCCCGAGATCGTGCTGCTGGTGGGGACGTGCGCGCTGATGATCGTCGACTTGCTGTCGAAGCACGCGCAGCGGCGCACCAGCTTCTGGTTCGCGCAGGCGATCCTCGCGCTGTGCTTCCTGTCGACGCTGTACGTGGTCGCCGAATCGGCGGGCACGCGCTACTACATCTTCTACGGCATGTTCGTGTCGGACCTGCTGTCGCATGTGCTCAAGCTCTTTGCCTACGTGGCGGTATCCGCGGCGCTGGTCTACTCGCGCCAGTACCTGCTCGAGCGCGGCCTGCTGCGCGGCGAGGTGCTGGCGCTGCTGCTGTTCGCGCTGCTGGGTGTCATGGTGATGGTGAGCGCGAACAGCTTCATTACGCTCTACCTCGGCCTCGAGCTGCTGTCGCTGTGCCTGTACGCCCTGGTGGCGCTGAACCGCGATGCGGCGGCCTCCGTCGAGGCGGCGATGAAGTACTTCGTGCTGGGCGCGCTCGCCTCCGGGCTGCTGCTCTACGGCATGTCGATGATCTACGGCGCCACCGGCACGCTGACGCTGACCTCGGTGGCGGCGCAGGTCGCCAACCTGGCGAAGGACTCGACCCAGCACACCTTCCTCGTCTTTGGCCTGGTGTTCATGGTTTCGGGCATCGCCTTCAAGCTCGGCGTGGTGCCCTTCCA
>JBDTMD010000223.1:0-4542 GCA_039934435.1 Burkholderiales bacterium | reverse complement strand
GAGCGCGAACTGGATCTCGACGAAAGCGTGGCGGTCAGCAGCGAAGACCTGAAAGCGACGCGCAGCTCGCGCATGCGCGGCCGGCTGCGGCCGGGCTCGGTGCTCACGCGTGGCGAACTGCTGCTGCTCATGCTGATGGCCTCGGAGAACCGGGCGGCGGCGGCGCTCGCGCGCACCTATCCCGGCGGCACCGAGGCTTTCGTGGCGGCGATGAACGCCGAGGCCGAGCGCCTCGGGCTCGACGACACGCGTTTTGCCGACCCGAGCGGCCTGTCGCCCGACAACGTTTCCAGCGCCCGGGACCTGGCCCGGCTGGTAAAGGCCGCGCACAGCTACCCGCTGATCCGCGAATACTCCACGCGGCCGAGCGCGCAGGTGCGCGCGCGCGGCGGCACGGTCGCATTCCGCAATACCAACAGCCTGGTGCGCTCGGACAGCTGGGACATCGAGCTCTCGAAGACCGGCTATATCAGCGCTGCCGGCCGCTGCCTGGTGATGCAGATTCGGGTCGCCTCGCGCGACCTGGTGGTGATCCTGCTCGATTCCTGGGGCAAGTACTCACGCATCGGCGACGCGCGGCGCATCCGCAAGTGGCTCGAAACCAGCGCCGCGCTCGATCCGCAAAGCTAGGACGGAACGCGCGGCCGGGCCGCACCCGCTTCTACGGTTCGGTGGTTCCCGCGGACAGTTTCCGCGAGGACGTGATCCAAGGGCTGTCGCAGCCGCAGAAAGCGCTGCCCCCCAAGTACTTCTATGATGCCGAGGGCAGCCGCCTGTTCGAGCGCATCTGCCGCCTGGCGGAGTACTACCCGACGCGCGCCGAACTGGCGTTGACGCGCGCGCACCTCGCGGACATCGCGCGGTTTGCCGGGCGCGGTTGTGAGTTGATCGAGTACGGCAGCGGCGCGAGCCTGAAGACGCGCATGCTGCTGCGGGCACTGCGGCCGACGGCGTACGTGCCGGTGGATATCTCGCATGCCGCGCTCGCGGGCGCGGCGCAGCGTCTGGCGCGCGAATTCGACTGGCTGCACATCTTCGCTGTCGTCGGCGATTTCTCGCAACCGCTAAGGCTGCCGGTGTTCCGTGCGCGCGCCGGCCGGCGCCGCGTCGTGTATTTCCCCGGTTCGACCATCGGCAATCTGACGCTGACCGAAGCGCGCGCCTTCCTCGCCATGAGCCGCGCCCAGGTCGGCGCCGGCGGCGCCATGCTGATCGGCGTCGACCTGAAAAAGGACGCCAACGTCCTGCACGCGGCGTACAACGATCCCCGGGGCGTAACGGCGAAATTCAATCTGAATCTGCTCGCCCGCATCAACCGCGAGCTGGGCGCCGACTTCGACCTGCGGCGCTTCAGCCACTATGCGTTCTACAACGCGCCGCTCGGGCGCATCGAGATGCACCTCGTGTCGCTCGCGCGCCAGGCGGTGCACATCGGGCGCCACCGCTTCGAGTTCGACCGCGGCGAGACCATCCACACCGAGAACTCGTGCAAATACTCGGTGGCCGAATTCCGCGCGCTTGCCGCGCAGGCCGGTTTTCGCGGCGCGAAGCTCTGGCAGGACCGCAAGGGCCTGTTCGCCCTGCACGGTCTGGTGGCGGGTTAGGGCCTCCCGGGGCGCATCGGGCCACCGGTGCGCGCGGGAGAACGAATCACGCGCAGCAGATTGTCGAGGGTGCGCAACTGCATCCTCCTCACCGGCGAAGGCGCGCTCTTCTCATCCGGAATATCGGTGCCATAGCCGGGCTGGTCGATGACGACGCTGCCGAACTTGTTTTCCACGACGATGGCACTGCCGGCGTCGCCGCCTTCCGGCTCGAGCAGCACCACCTTGGCCGACGCATCCACCGCCTGCCCGTCCTTCTCCTGGCGCTCGATCACTTCGCCTTCGAAATGCGTGCCGCGAATGCCGATCGTGGCGACCAGGACGTTGACCTGCAGATTCTGCCTTTTCTTGCCCGCGATGAGCCCGGTGACGAAGCGAAATGCGCCCTTGAAGACCCTGGAGTAGAAGGCATCCTCGCCGCCCGAGGCGTGGCTGTACTGCGTCACTTCGAATTCGGCGTTGGGGCCCAGGGTAAAGCGCCCTTTGTCCGTGAACTCGATCTGCAACACCGTCTCGGGCCCGGTGCGGATACGCTCACCCGCGTAAACGGGATCGCCCGCCGCAAGCCTGCGTGCGGGTCCGTCCGGCGCCTGCGCATGGCTCAGCTGGTCGCCCGTCAGCCGCGACACTCGACCGACGGACGGGGCCGCGGCCTCAACCATCGCCGGCAGCAGCGCCAGACCCAGTACGATCAGCTTCATGCCGACAATGTGGAGTTTCATCTCTTGACTCCCTGGTGGATTCGCCGCGTCCTCAACAGCTGCGCTTGCCGCAGCCCGATGCCGCCTGCGATTATCCAACAATGAGCGCCCGCTTTCACAAATTCGCCCTCCTGCTGTCGGTCACTCTGACCGGCATGGCCGTCCTGGTCATCGAGATCACCGCCACGCGCATGCTGGCGCCGTTCTTCGGCAACTCCATTTTCACGATCTCGAGCGTGATCGGCATCGTGCTCGCCGCGCTGGGCCTCGGCTACTATGCCGGCGGCGTCCTGGCCGACCGCAGGCCGTCCGAGAAGTGGTTTTTCTCCCTGATCGCCGTCGCGGGGTTCCTGGTCTTCCTGCTGCAGCTCTTCAATGCAGTGCTGCTGCCGCGCATCGCGTATCAACTGTCACTCATCGACGGGCCGTTGATCGTCTCGCTGCTCATGTTTTTCCTGCCCGCGCTGTTCCTGGCAATGCTGTCCCCGTTCGCGATCACGCTGCTGCATGCGCGTGCCGGCGGCGGGGGTGTGGGCAACGCGTCGGGCCTGGTATTCTGCTGGTCCACGCTGGGCAGCATCGCGGGCAGCCTGGCCACGGGCTTCGTGCTGATCCCGCGCTGGGGAATCGGCGACATCGTCATCGGCGTGGGTTCGGGCCTGGTGCTCCTGGGCGCGTTGGGACTCCTCATGACGCGGGCCCTGCCCAGGATCATTCCGCTCGGGCTGGCGCTTCTGGGACTGATCTTCGGCCTGGCGCTTCGGCAGATCGCCGCGGTGGATCAGCAAGGCGTCGTCTTTGCTGCGGATGGCTTGTACGAACGAATCGTAGTTCGCGACGTTCCACATCGCGGCCGCGACGCGCGTGTCCTGCTGCAGGACCGCAACATCAGCGGCGGCGTGTATCTGGATGACGGCAGCATGACCTTCGACTACACCAGGTACTTCGATCTATACCGGCTGTTCACGCCCGAATTGAAGACCGCCCTGGCAATCGGCGGCGGCGCGTACAACGTGCCGCGGGCCATCCTGCACGATTCACCGCGCGCGACGGTCGACGTGGCGGAGATCGATCCGACGCTGCACGCGCTGGCGATCCGGTACTTCGAACTTCCCGACGATCCGAGACTGAGAAACCACGTGATCGACGGGCGGCGGTTCCTTCACGATTCCGTGGAGCGCTACGACCTGATCTTCTCGGACGCTTACCGCTCCTTCGTTTCCGCGCCGCCCCAATTCGCTACCCGCGAGTTCTTCGTCCTGGCCCGAAGCCGGCTCAAGGACGATGGCGTGCTGATTGCAAACTTCTACGGCAGCCTGGCCGCGGATAGCCGATCGATGATCTATGCCGTGCTCAGGACCATGCGCGGCGTCTTTCCTCAGGTGTATGTCTTCGCCACAGTGAATCCTGCGGGCGACGAGCTGCAGAACTTCATATTCATCGGGCATAACGCCTCGGATCCGGGCCGGCGCGTCGATTTGCGGCGAGCGACTGCCGTGGCGTTCGCCTACCCGATGCTGAAGGAGATCGCCGCGCTGGAGCTGCGGCCGGCCGACGCGCTGCTCGATGCGCACGTCGAATTGACCGACGATTTCGCCCCGGTAGAGTACTACGCAGTGAACGCGATCCGCCGGTATGACGCCGCCTCACGACGGGCGCGCTGACCCGCTACAGGTCGACGCGCAGCATCATCGAGAATCCGTACTCGCTCACCTGGTCCTGGGCCACGCGCTTGCTGAACGCGAAGTTCGCCGTTAGACCCTTGGCAAAATGGCGCCAGCCGGCACTCAGCAGCACGCTGTTGGGATCATTGGCCGGCTGCTCGCCCGTTGCAAATTGCACTTTTTGCGGATTGCGACTGTCCTCGTACAGTAAGCCGAAATAGGCTTCGGATGCGCCGCGGCCGTAAGCGACCTCGCCAAGCAGGCTGGTCTGCCTTACGGTCTGCTTGCTGGCGGACACGGTGGAACCGGACGGGCCGCTTTCCACATAACCGTCCTGTTCTCGCTTTGTGGCCGTGTAGCCGAGCGCGCTGATTAGCTTCCAATTGCCCCATGCCCTGAGGTAGGTCAGGTTGGTCGATGCAAAACCGCGCGTCGAGGCAAACTCGCTGTTTACCGGCAGGGTCGTCAGCAGGCCGGTGCCGACCGTCCTGGATTGGCGGGTATCGAGCTCGCCGTAGCCGAGGAGCAGATCGAGGCCCCACGCATCGGACAGCAGATACGCGAAGTACGGAT
>JBDTMD010000222.1:0-4550 GCA_039934435.1 Burkholderiales bacterium | reverse complement strand
CGGGGCCACTACGATCGTGGCGGTGGACGTCAAGGACGCGGCCCTCGACTTCGCCAAGGGCCGCATTTACCTGCCGCAGGACGAGATGGTGCGCCACGGCGTCACCGAGCGGCACCTGGCCGAGGCACGCTGCGACGACGCCTGGCGCGCGCTGCTGGCTTTTCAGGTGGGGCGCACGCGCGAGCTGATGCTCGCGGGCGCGCCGCTCGGGCACGCGCTCCCCGGGCGCCTCGGCCTCGAGATTCGCGTCACGATCCAGGGCGGGCTGCGCATCCTGGAAAAGCTCGAGCGCGTCGATTTCGACGTTTTCCGCCGCCGCCCGGTGCTGCGCTGGTTCGACTGGCCGCTGCTCGCGGCGCGCGCGCTATGACGCCCGACGCCTATTGCCAGCAGAAGGCCGCCGCGAGCGGCTCGAGCTTCTACTACAGCTTTCTCTTCCTGCCGCCGGCGCGGCGGCGCGCCATCACCGCGCTGTACGCGTTCTGCCGCGAGGTCGACGATGTAGTCGATGAGACCGCCGACGCGCAGCTCGCCGCCACCAAGCTCGCCTGGTGGCGCCAGGAGCTGGGCCTGCTCTACGCCGGCAGGCCGCAGCATCCGGTATCGCGGGCGCTGCAGCCCGCGATCAGCGCATACGGCATCACCGCCGCGCGCCTGCACGAGATCGTCGACGGCATGGAAATGGATCTTACGCAGTCGCGCTATCTCGATTTCGCCACGCTCGAGCGCTACTGCTACCACGTCGCCGGCGTGGTCGGCATGCTCGCCGCCGGCATCTTCGGCTACCGCGACGCGCGCACGCTCGACTACGCGCGCAGCCTCGGCACGGCTTTTCAGCTCACCAACATCATCCGCGACGTCGGCGAAGATGCGCGCAAGAATCGGATCTATCTGCCGATCGCCGACCTGCAGCAGTTCGGCGTCGGCGCGGCCGACCTGCTGCAGGCGCGCCACAGCGAGGCGTTCGTCGCGCTGATGCGCTTCCAGGCCGGGCGCGCGCGAAAGTTCTACGGCGAAGCGCTGGCGGCGCTGCCGGCGGCCGATCGCCGCGCGCAGCGCCCGGGCCTGATCATGGCGGCGATCTATTCGGCGCTGCTCGACGAGATCGAGCGCGACGGCTTCCAGGTGCTGCGCGGCCGCACCTCGCTCACGCCGCTGCGCAAGTTCTGGATCGCCTGGAAGACGTGGCTCGTCGCATAGCTGTCGTCGGCGCCGGCTACGCCGGCATGGCGGCGGCGGTGACGCTCGTGGATCGCGGCGCCCAAGTGGTCGTGTTCGAGTCCGGCCCCGTGCCGGGCGGGCGCGCGCGTCGCGTGGAAAGCCGCGGCGAGTCGCTCGACAACGGCCAGCACATCCTGATCGGCGCCTACGCCACGCTGTTTGGCCTGATGCGCACGGTGGGCGTGCCGACCGATGCCGTGCTGCGCATGCCGCTCGAGCTGCGCTATGCCGACGGCTTCAGCCTGCGGCGGCTCTACCTGCCCGCGCCCTTCGGCCTGCTCGGCGGACTGCTGCTCGCGCGGCGCCTGCCCTGGAGCGACAAGCTGGGCGCCATGCGCTTCATGCTGGCGCTGCGCCGGACGGGCTTCCGCCTGGCCGAGGATTGCAGCGTCAGCGCGCTGCTGGATCGCTTCGGACAGTCGGGCCGGATCGGCCATTACCTGTGGAAGCCGCTATGCGTGTCGGCGCTCAATACCCTGCCCGATGCCGCGTCGGCGAACGTCTTTCTCGCCGTGTTGCGCGACGGCCTCGCGGGTGACGCCGAGGCGAGCGACTTGATCCTGCCCCGCGTCGACCTGTCGCGCCTGTTTCCCGAGCCGGCCGCGGCATGGCTGCGCTCGCGTGACGCGGAGGTGCGTTGCGGGGCGACGGTCCGCGATCTGGCCGCGCTGCGCAGCGAGTACGGCGCGGTGATCCTGGCCGTCGGCCCGCATCAACTGCGCCCGCTGCTGCCCGAGCAGGCGCGCGAGTTCGAGTACCAGCCGATCACCACCTGCTATCTGCAATACGACGTTCGCACGCGGCTGCCGCTGCCGATGCTCGGGCTGGCCGGTGGCCTGGTGCAGTGGGTGTTCGACCGCGGCCGACTCACCGGCGAGAACGGCCGCCTCGCCGCCGTCATCAGCGCGCAGGGCGATCATCAGCAGATGACCCAGGAGGAGCTCGCGCGCACCTGTCACCAGGAACTGGCCGCGGCGCTGCCGGGTCTGCCCGAGCCGCAATGGACACGGGTAATCTCTGAGAAGCGCGCAACGATCGCTGTGCCGCCGGGCCTGCAACGCCCCGCTGTCGAAACGCCGCTACCGGGCGTTTTCCTGGCGGGCGACTATACGGATCCCGAATATCCGCCGACGCTCGAGGCGGCGGCGCGCAGCGGAGTGCGCGCGGCGGGACTCGCACTCGATTTCAGATAAAGGAGCAACAGATGGAACACCGGCAATTGGGCGCTTCCGGCTTCATGGTCGCGGCGCTGACGCTGGGCACCGGCACTTTTGGCGGCGGCGGCGAATTCTTCAGGGCCTGGGGCGCGACTGATGTCGCCGAGGCGACGCGGCTGGTCGACATCTGCCTGGAGGCCGGCGCGAGCATGTTCGACGCCGCCGACGTCTATTCGGGCGGACTGGCGGAGGAAATCCTCGGCCAGGCGATCAAGGGGCGCCGCAGCCAGGTGCTGATCTCGACCAAGGGCAGCTTTCGCCGCGAACCCGGTCCCAACCGGATCGGCTCGTCACGCCATCACCTCATTAATGCCGTCGATGGCAGCCTGAAGCGCCTCGGGACAGACTACATCGATCTTTATCAGTTGCACGGCTTCGACGCCGTGACGCCGGTGGAAGAAGTGATGCAAACCCTCGACGGCCTGGTGCGCGCCGGGAAGATCCGCTACCTCGGCTGCTCGAATTTCTCCGGCTGGCACCTGATGAAATCGCTGGCGGTGTCCGAGAAGTATGGCCTCGCGCGCCATGTCGCGCACCAGGCCTACTACTCGCTTGTCGGGCGCGACTACGAGTGGGAGCTGATGCCGCTCGCGCTCGACCAGAAAGTCGGCACGGTGGTCTGGAGCCCGCTGGCCTGGGGCCGCCTGGGCGGGAAATTCCGCCGCGGCCAGCCGTTGCCAAAGGACACCCGGCTCGCATCGCCCGTCACCGCCGAGCGCGGCCCGCAGGTCGCCGAGGAGTACCTGTACCGCGTGGTCGACGCGCTGGACGCAGTGGCCAAGGAGACCGGTAAGTCTGTAGCGCAAGTGGCGCTCAACTGGCTGCTGCAGCGGCCCAGCGTGGCCTCGGTCATCATCGGCGCGCGCAACGAAGAGCAGCTGCGCCAGAACCTCGGTGCCGCGGGCTGGAAACTGACGCCGGCGCAGGTGGCGAAGCTCGATGCCGCGAGCGCCGTGCCCCTCGCCTATCCTTATTGGCACCAGCGCACCATCTACGGAGACCGCAACCCGCCGCCGGTGTAGAGTCGCGCCACCATGCGCTGGCGGTGCGACGGATTCACACTGATCGAGCTGATTTCGGTCATCGTCATTTTGGGCATTCTGGCCGCCGTCGCACTGCCAATCGTGTTCTCGATGTCCACCGCCGCGCATCAGGCAGTCGTTGGCCAGACTGCCGGCGCGTTTTCCACCTCCGTGTCGCAAGTCAAGATACGCTACATGGTCAGCGGCCTGACCGGCATCCAGGACAACATGGCGGGCTTCGGCAACGGCGGTGTCGACGTGAACGCGAGCGGCTTTCCGGTGGACGCGGTGAATACGGCGGGCGCGCAGTCGTTGAACGGCGCCGCGACCAATACGATCGCCAACAGCAACGCCGGGCGGATTCAGTGCCGGCGCATGTTCGAAGGCATCCTCGCCGTGGCGCCGCCAATCTGCGGCGGCACGGGCGGCACGGGCGTGGCCTGCACTTCGACCCACACCTGGGGCGTCATTGCGTCCGGCGCCGCCGGGCGCTGCCGCTACAGCTATTTGAAGGACACGGCAACGACGCGTCGCTTCGACTACAACGCGCTCACCGGACAGCTCACAATCGTCAATCCGTGACTCGGTTCAGCGCATTGCGAGCCGACATCACCACGCTCGCCGTGGTCGCGATCGTCAACGTCGCCAACAAGAGCCTGCTCGGTGGCTGCGACACGGGCGACGCGAAAATCACGCGCGGCTCAAAGATCCCGCAGCAGCCGCACCGCCTCATCCACACGCTCGACCGCGATGACCTCGAGCCCGGCGATCTTGCCCTTCGGCGTGTTGGCCTTCGGCACGATTGCGCGCTCGAAACCGAGTTTGGCCGCTTCCTTCAGCCGGTCCTGACCGCGCGGCGCCGGGCGCACCTCGCCGGCGAGCCCGATCTCGCCGAAGGCGAGCAGCTTGCCCGGAATCGGCCGGTCGCTGAGCGAGGACACGATGGCGAGCGCTACCGCCAGGTCGGCCGCCGGCTCGCCGATGCGCACGCCGCCCACGGCGTTGACGAACACGTCCTGGTCCATGCAGGCCACGCCCGCATGGCGGTGCAACACCGCCAGCAGCATGGCCAGCCGGTCGCGGTCCAGGC
>JBDTMD010000221.1:0-4556 GCA_039934435.1 Burkholderiales bacterium | reverse complement strand
CCGGGCATGCGCCGGTTAGCCGCCGAGCTCCGGTGACGCGCGCCCTGCTGCTCGCGCTGGCGCTCGCCGCCGGTCCGGCGCTCGCGCATAAGCCGAGCGACAGTTACCTGGCATTGCGCGCCGACGGCATCGTGCTCGAGGGCCAGTGGGATATTGCGCTGCGCGATCTGGAGTACGCCATCGGCCTGGATGCCAACGGCGACGGCGAGATCACCTGGGGCGAGCTGCGCGCGCGCCAGTCCGCGATTTCGGCCTATGCGCTCGCCCGGCTTTCGCTGCGCGTCGACGGCAGGCCATGCCGTCCCGAACTGCGAACCCTGCTCGTCGATGAGCACAGCGACGGCGCCTACGCCGTGCTGAGTTTCGACGCCCGGTGCGAGGCGGCGCCAAAGCGTACGCTCGAGATCGGCTACAGCCTGTTCGCCGATCTCGATCCCACGCATCGCGGCCTGGTGCGGGTACAGCATGGATCGCTGACGGCCAGCGGCGTCCTCGGGCCCGACCAGCCGCGACTGGAATTCGCGCTGGGCGAGGTCTCGCGCCTGCGCCAGTTTTTCGATTACGCGCGCGAGGGCGTCTGGCACATCTGGATCGGTATCGATCACGTGCTGTTCCTGGTCTCGCTGCTGCTGCCCGCGGTTCTGGTCTATGGGGCGGGCGCCTGGCAGCCTGCGCCGCGCCTTGCGCCCGTATTCTGGGACGTGTTCAGGACGGTTACCGCGTTTACCGTGGCGCACTCCATCACCTTGTCGCTGGCGGCGCTCGGGCTGGTGGCTCTGCCCTCGCGGCTCGTCGAATCGGTGATTGCGCTGTCGGTGGTGCTGGCCGCGCTCAATAACCTCTGGCCGGCAGTGCTGGAGCGGCGCTGGGTCGTCGCCTTCTGCTTCGGCCTGGTGCACGGCTTCGGCTTCGCCAGCGTGCTCGCCGACCTCGGATTGCCGCGCGGCGCTCTGCTGGTCTCGCTGGTTGGATTTAATTGCGGCGTCGAGGTAGGCCAGCTCGCGGTGGTCTGCCTGTTCCTGCCGCCCGCTTTCCTCACGCGCCGGCACTGGATCTATCGCAGGCTGGTGTTCGCCGCGGGCTCGGCGGCAATCGCGCTGCTGGCGACCGTATGGATGGTGGAGCGGATTTTCGACCTGAAGATCCTATAATTCAGCCTTTCGCAACGCATTCGTGCAGGAGTTGCCATGCCGTACAAGCACATCAAGGTCCCCGCCAAGGGCGAGAAGATCCGGGTCAACAAGGACTTCTCCCTGGCGGTGCCTGACAACCCCGTCATTCCCTATATCGAAGGTGACGGCACGGGCATCGACATCACCCCCGTGATGATCAAGGTGGTCGACGCCGCAGTGAACAAAGCCTACGGCGCGAAGAAGAAGATCGTCTGGATGGAAATGTACGCCGGCGAAAAATCCTGCAAGGTGTACGGCGAGAACGTCTGGCTGCCCGAGGAGACGCTCGCCGCAGCCAAGGAGTACGTGGTGTCGATCAAGGGTCCCCTGACCACGCCGGTCGGCGGCGGCATCCGGTCGATCAACGTCGCCCTGCGCCAGGAGCTGGATCTGTACGTCTGCCTGCGCCCCATCCATTACTTCAAAGGCGTGCCCTCCCCGCTCAAGGAGCCGGAGAAGACCGACATGGTGATCTTCCGCGAAAACGCGGAAGACATCTATGCCGGCATCGAATGGGCCGCCAACACGCCCGAGGCCAGAAAGGTCGTCAAGTTCCTCATCGACGAGATGAAGGTGAAGAAGATCCGCTTTCCTGGCAGTTCGGCGATCGGCATCAAGCCGGTGTCGATCGAGGGCAGCGAGCGCCTGATCCGCAAGGCTTTCCAGTACGCCATCGACAACAAGCGCAAGTCGGTGACGCTGGTGCACAAGGGCAACATCCAGAAATTCACCGAGGGCGGCTTCCGCGACTGGGGCTACGCCCTGGCGCAGAAGGAGTTCGGCGCCAAACCGATCGACGGCGGTCCGTGGTGCAGCTTCAGGGACCCGAAGAGCGGCCGCGACATCGTCGTCAAGGACGTGATCACCGATGCCTTCCTGCAGCAGATCCTGCTGCGGCCAGCCGAATACGATGTGATCGCCACCTTGAACCTCACCGGCGACTTGATCTCGGATGCGCTGGCGGCGCAGATCGGCGGCATCGGCATTGCGCCGGGCGCCAACATGAGCGACTCGATCGCGATGTTCGAGGCGACCCACGGCACGGCGCCCAAGTACGCCGGCAAGGACTATGTCAACCCGGGCTCGGAGATCCTGTCCGCGGAGATGATGCTGCGGCACATGGGCTGGGTCGAGTCCGCCGACGTCATCGTGCGTTCGATGGAGAAGGCGATCGCCGACAAGGTGGTGACCTACGATTTCGCGCGCCTGATGCAGGGCGCAAAGCAGGTGTCGTGCTCGGGCTTCGGGCAGGCGATGATCGAGAGGATGTGAAGCGCGATCGCCGGCAGCAAAGAAAAAGGGCCGCACGAGCGGCCCGTTTCGCTTGCAGCGGCGACAGCGGTCAGACCTTGTTGATGTTGGAGGCCTGCTTGCCCTTGGGGCCCTGCACCACGTCGAAGCTCACTTTCATGCCCTCTTTGAGGGTCTTGAAGCCCGCCATCTGGATGGCGGAGAAATGCGCGAACAGGTCTTCGCTGCCGTCGTCCGGCGTGACGAAGCCATACCCCTTTGCGTCATTGAACCACTTCACGGTGCCTGTCGCCATTGCCGCGTCCCTTGTGTTGGTTTGTGAACGCCGGGCGCCTCACCCGGGCCATGCTTGAAACTCACGCCGCCGCCGCCCTTTTTGCCCATGGCGTTACAGACAGCCTGGATCCAAACACAAGGCGGCTTCTACCCGCCTTCCCAAATGCAGTCAAGACCCTCCCGCTGTCGCATTGCACACACGGAACACATTGATTAGGATAGCCATGAGCGGGTTGAGTTATGCCCGGGCGAATCACCATTGCACGGTGTGCAGGAACGGAAACGAAAAGGGCATGTCCGATTGGATTGAGCTTGGCATCGACACTTAACAGGCATGGCGCAGTTCAAGGACGACACTCTGCTCGAGGCGCAGCGGAGCAAGCTGCAGCCGCCGCCGATGTTCAAGGTCATGCTGCTCAATGACGATTACACGCCAATGGAGTTCGTGGTGCTGGTTCTACAGAAGTTCTTCGGCATGACGCGTGAGCGCGCCACCCAGGTCATGCTGAAGGTGCATCGCGAGGGCATCGGCGTATGCGGCGTATACCCGCACGACATCGCCAGCACCAAGGTTCAGCAGGTGGCGGCATTTGCGCGCCGCCACCAGCACCCGCTGCAATGCGTGATGGAGGAAACGTAGGATGATCGCCCAGGAGCTCGAAGTCAGCCTGCACATGGCGTTCGTGGAAGCGCGCCAGAAGCGGCACGAGTTCATCACCGTCGAGCACCTGCTGCTCGCGCTGCTGGACAATCCGACCGCGGCCGAGGTGCTGCGCGCCTGCGGCGCCAACCTCGACGAGCTGCGCAAGAACCTCACCCAGCACATCGCCGAGCAGACGCCGCGCATCGCCGCCGACCGCGAGGTCGACACGCAACCCACGCTCGGCTTCCAGCGCGTGATCCAGCGCGCCATCCTGCACGTGCAGTCCTCGGGCAAGAAGGAGGTCACCGGCGCCAACGTGCTGGTGGCGATCTTCGGCGAGAAGGATTCGCACGCGGTGTATTTCCTGCAGCAGCAGGGCGTAACGCGCCTGGACGTCGTCAACTACATCTCGCACGGCATCACCAAGACGCCGCAGCCGCATTCCGGCAAGGCCGAGCAGGAAGCCGGGGAGGAGACGCAGGCCGAGCCCTCCAACAGCCCGCTCGACAACTACACGCAGAACCTGAACACGCTGGCGCTCGCCGGCAAGATCGATCCGCTGATCGGCCGCGAGCGCGAGCTCGAACGCGTCATTCAGACGCTGTGCCGGCGGCGCAAGAACAACCCGCTGCTGGTGGGCGAAGCCGGCGTCGGCAAGACCGCCATCGCCGAGGGCCTGGCGCGCCGCATCATAGAATCGAACGTGCCCGAGCTGCTCGCGCGCAGCACGGTCTACGCGCTCGACATGGGAGCGCTGCTCGCCGGCACAAAGTACCGCGGCGACTTCGAGCAGCGCCTGAAGGCGGTGCTGAAGCAGCTGGCGGACAACCCCAACGCCATCCTGTTCATCGACGAGATACATACGGTGATCGGTGCCGGGGCTGCGTCGGGGGGCACGCTCGACGCCTCCAACTTGCTCAAGCCGGTGCTCTCCAACGGGCAGCTGAAGTGCATCGGCGCCACCACCTACATCGAGTATCGCGGCGTGTTCGAGAAGGATCACGCGCTGTCGCGGCGTTTCCAGAAAATCGACGTCGTCGAGCCTTCGGTGGACGAGACCGTCGAGATCCTAAAGGGCCTGAAGACGCGCTTCGAGGCGCACCACAGCGTGAAGTACACCGCCACCGCGCTCACCTCGGCGGCGGAGCTGTCGGCGCGCTTCATCAACGACCGCCACCTGCCCGACAAGGCGATCGACGTCATCGACGAGGCGG
>JBDTMD010000220.1:0-4557 GCA_039934435.1 Burkholderiales bacterium | reverse complement strand
GGCGGTGATGTGGGCGTAGCGGCCGTCCTTGCAGCGAAAGGTCGCCGAGGGCACGCGGCCCGGGTGCTCGGTGCCGAGGCGAGGCGGCACTTCGCCCAGGGCAAAGTAGCGCGCGGCGGCCAGGGTGAGCAGGCTGACCTGGCCGTCGAGCATCGAGAAATCGACGTAGGCGCCGCGCCCGACTTTCTCGCGCCCGGCAAGCGCGGCAAGGATGGCGATCGCTACCCACAGCCCTGAGGAAAGGTCGGCGACCGGCAAGCCCGGCTTCACCGGCCCACCGCCCTTCTCGCCCGTAAGGCTCATTAGTCCGCCCATCGCCTGGAACACAGTGTCGTAGCCCTTCTTCTGCGCGTACGGCCCGCTCTGCCCGAAGCCGGTGCAGGAAACGTAGACCAGCTTCGGGTTCAGCGCCGAGAGCGCGGCGTAGTCGAGCCCCTGGCGGCCGAGCGTGCCGACGGGAAAAATTTCCACCAGCACGTCGGCCTGCTGCGCGAGCTCGCGGATGATCCTGCGCCCGCCGTCGCTTCGCAGGTTGACGGTGATCGAAGCCTTCGAGCGGTTGCAGGCGAAGAAGTACGCGCTGTCTGAAGCGAGCTGCGGCTCGAAACCGCGCGTCTCGTCGCCGACGCCCGGCTGCTCGACCTTGATCACCGTGGCGCCGAGCTCGGCGAGGATCATGCTGGCGAACGGGCAGGCGAGCACGCGCGAGAGATCCAGGATCGTCAGGTGCCGCAGCGGCCGCATTTTAGTTGCCATAGTCAACTATATCGGCCCGGCCGTCAATTGCGGCGCCGCCGCTCCTTAATGCGCGCTTAATACTCCGGCTCGCATGATGCGCGAGTGGCGACGCAATTCCGCGCCGCCCGCAACTCAGGAGATGGATCATGAAGAAAACCCTTCCAGCAGCACTGGCGGCGCTCGTTCTGGCCGCCGCCGCGGGCACCACGGTGTACGCGGCGAAATCCTCCGGCCACGACAACGACGCCGTCGCCGACCTCGCCAAGGCCCGCATCACGATCGTCCAGGCGATCGTCGCGGCCGAGCAGTCGGCCAGCGGCCAGGCGACCCGGGCCGAGCTCGAGCACGAGCGTTCCGGCCTGATCTACAAGGTTGAGGTCGCCGATGCCGGCGCGAACAAGGTGACCGACGTCGAGGTCGACGGCATCACCGGCAAGGTGCTGAAGGCGATGCCGGATCGCGGCGATCAAGGCAAGGACGAGGCCGACGACGACTGAGAGTGTGGCACGGCCGGCCACTGACGTACTGCGGGCCGCCATTCCCGGCGGCCCGCAGCCTCGATCTTAATGGTCCCTTAATTCTCGGGCGCGCAAGCTAGGCGCCGTAGCGCGCGAATCCGGCGCGTCAATCACCAAAACGTCGAGAGAGACAACGCAAATGAACTCACTATCCGAAAATACCGAGGGCTGGCTGAACAAGGTCCCCGAGGTCACCCTTTACTTCTGGATCATCAAGGTCATGGCCACCACGGTGGGCGAGACCGCGGCCGACTTCCTGGCGGTGCGCCTGCACCTTGGCCTGGTGCTCACGCAGTTGGTGATGGGCGTTCTGCTGGTTGCGGCGCTGTTCGCGCAGGTTCGCCTGCGCAAATACGTGCCCTGGATCTACTGGGTCGCCGTCGTGCTGATCAGCGTCGTCGGCACGCTCATCACCGACAACCTGGTCGACAAGCTCGGCGTGCCGCTGCCGGTAACCACCGCGGCGTTCGGCGCGGCGCTCGCTGCCACGTTCATCGTCTGGTACCTGCGCGAGAAGACACTGTCGATCCGCACCATCGTCACGCGGCAGCGCGAGCTGTCCTACTGGGCCGCCGTCCTGTTCACGTTTGCGCTGGGAACGGCGGCGGGCGATCTGATGGCGGAAGGCCTGAACCTGGGCTACGCGACTTCGGGACTCATATTCGGCGCGATGATCGGCGCCACCGCCCTCGCCCACTACGTCTTCAAGGCGAACGCGGTGCTCACCTTCTGGATCGCGTACATCCTGACCCGCCCCTTCGGTGCGTCGTTCGGCGATCTGCTGTCGCAGCCGCTCGCCAATGGCGGCCTCGGCCTGGGCACGGTGTCGACGAGCGCGATTTTCCTGTCGGTCATCACCGCGCTGGTCTGGTACCTGACGGCCACGCGGCGCGATGCGTTTAGGGTGGACGCCACCGCAGGCGCTCGTTGACCTCGCGAGGTTGGGATAACCTAAAATCACGCCATGAAGTCAGTTCCGGGGCGCCACGGTGCGCCCCAGTTTTTTGCGATGCTCCTGGCGGCAATGGTGTCGGGATGTGCAAGCTACCAGCCGCAGCCCCTCGACCGCGAGGCGCCACCGCCGCTCAACCTCGAGCGGCTGACGGTGGACGCGGCGCGCATGCCGTTCCCGGCGCTCGCCCGGCATGTATTCGATCCCACGGATGGATTGGATATCGACGAAGTCGCGATGCTGGCGGTGGCGAACAATCCTCAACTCAAGGTGGCGCGCGACGACCTCGGCATCGCACAGGCGCAGGCCTTCGCCGCCGGCCTGCTGCCCGACCCGCAGCTCAGCCTGACGCGCGACGTGCCGACAAACGGGGGTCCCGGCAACACCACGGCATTCAATCTGGGGCTGAATTACGACGTCGGCGCGCTGCTCACGCGCAGCGCCCGCTCTGGTGCGGCGCAGGCGGTGCAACGCAAGGTCGACCTCGAGCTGCTGTGGCAGGAATGGCAGGTGGTCAGCCAGGCGCGACTGCTTTTCGTGCGCAACGTCATGCAGCGCCGGCTGGCGGCGGTGCTCGAGGAAACGCGAGCGCTGCTCGACGATCGGTACCAGCGAGCGCTGGCGGCGCTCCGCCAGGGCAATGCGACCGTGGAGTCGACCAGTGCCGACCTTGCGGCGTTGCAGGACATTTCGCGCCAGGCTGGCGATCTCGAGCGCCAGCGCCTGCGCAACGGGCTCGAACTGCGCGGCCTGCTCGGTCTCGGGCCCGACGCCCCGCTCGAGTTGGTCGGCGCGGCGGCCCTGCCCGAACTGGACGTCGCGCAGGTGAAACGGGATCTGCCGCAGCTGGCGCGGCGCCGGCCCGACCTGCTCGCGCTCGCGGCCGGCTACAACAGCCAGGAGTTGCGCGTGCGCGAGGCGATCCGGGCACAGTTCCCGGCGCTGAACGTCGGCGTCACGCGCGCGCGCGACACGAGCGATCTCTACACGCGCGGTTTCGGCATCACGCTGTCGCTGCCGATCTTCAATCGCAATCGGGGCGCCATCGCCGTCGAGCGCGCCACGCGGCGGCGGCTCCATGACGACTATCGCCGGCGACTCGCCGCGGCGATGTTCGAGGTGAATGGCCTGCTGCAGTCGCAGGCGCTGCTGCGCCGCCAATACGAACAGGTGCGTGAAACCATCGCGCTGCTCGCGCCGGCGCTGGACGGCGCTGCGGCTGCGCTGCGGGCGGGAAATGTCACCGAGCTCAGCTATGTCGGATTGCGTTCGGCACTGCTCGCCAAGCGGGTGGAAGCGCTGACGCTTGAGCAGCAGTTGCTCGAGCAGCGCGTCGGCATGCTGACGCTCGCCGGCGGCGAATTGCCGCCCGCTGCCGAAAAAAGGGGGGCTGGACCGTGAAATCCGCGCTTTCGACCTGCGTTGCGCTGGCACTTTTTTTCTGCAGCTTGAACGCGTCAGCGGCAGACGACTCGAGCGTCCAGGTGCAGACCGAACCCCTCCGCCGGCAGGCGATCGCCGAGACGCTGACCGGCTTTGGCACCGTAAGCCCGGACGTCGGCGGCTCGGTCGCCCTCACGCTGCCGCGGGCGGGACAAATCGGCGCCGTGCTTGTCGCCCCCGGCCAGATATCCAGGGCCGGCACCGTCCTGCTGCAATTCGACACCGGCGCCGCGGCCACGCTTGCGTACCGCCAGGCGGCGTCCGCGCTCACCTTTGCCCGCAACGAAGTGCAGCGCAATGAAGAGCTCCTGTCGCAGCGTCTCGCAACGCAATCGCAACTGGGTGCGGCGCGCAAGGCGCTTGCCGACGCGGAATCGGCGCTCGAGGCGCAGAGGCGGCTCGGCTCCGGGCGCCCCCGGGAGGCAATCCGGGCGCCCTTCGACGGTGTGATCGAAAGCATTGCCGTGGCACAGGGCGATCGCGTCGCCGCCGGCGCGCCGCTGCTGCGAATCGCTCGCCTTTCGGGCATGCGCGTCCAGCTGGGCATCGAGCCGGCCGACAGCTTCAGGGTGCGCGCGGGCATGGCAGTGCGCCTGCAATCGGTGTTCGACGCCGCGCGCGTAGTCGACACCAAGGTGAGCGCCGTGCACGGCATGGTCAACCCGCAGACGCAACTGGTCGACGTCGTCGCCCGCTTTCGCAGCGCCGCGCTGATTCCGGGCATGCGTGTCGCAGGCGTCATCACCGTGTCGAGTCCGCTGTCGTGGGTCGTGCCGCGATCGGCAGTGCTGCGCGACGCGCGCGGCGCATTCGTCTTCCAGGTCAAGGACGGCCACGCGCGGCGCGTCGACGTCAAGACCGGGATCGAGAGCGAGGGCCTGGTCGGCGTCGACGGCGCGCTCGATC
>JBDTMD010000219.1:0-4561 GCA_039934435.1 Burkholderiales bacterium | reverse complement strand
GCAGGCCGTCGAGAAACCAGCGCAGCGCCCGCGGGTAGACCAGGTGCTCCTGGGCCAGCACGCGCGCCGCGAGCGTGTCCGCGGTGTCGCCCGGCTGCACCGGCACCGAAGCCTGAGCAATGATCGGCCCGTGGTCGAGCGCTTCGGTCACGAAGTGCACCGTACAACCGTGGCGCTTCGCGCCCGCGGCAAGTGCACGCGAGTGCGTATTGAGACCGGGAAACTCCGGCAGCAGCGACGGATGGATGTTGACCAGCCGCCCAGTGTAGCGCGCGACGAACCCCGCAGTCAGCACACGCATGAAACCGGCGAGCGCCACCAGGCGCGGCGCGTAGCGGTCGATCTCGAGCGCGAGCGCCGCCTCGAACGCGTCGCGCGTGGCGAAGCGCCGGTGCTCGACTACGGCCGTGGGGACGCCATGGCGCGCGGCGATGGCCAGTCCGCCGGCACCGGCGTTGTTGCTGATGACGGCGGCAACGGGAATCCGCGCTTCGAGCATGGCCTGCAGATTGCTGCCGCGGCCGGAAATGAGGATGACGACCGACATGAGGCGCGCAGTCTAATACACGCGCTCGGCGCGATAGCCGTCTTCCCCGAGCAACGCAAGCACGCCCCGCTCGCCGTACAGGTGCAGGGCACCGACGGCGACGAAAGCGCGGCCGCGACGCAGTTCGCGCTGCATGCGAAACGCCATTACTACACTGCGGTCGAGCACCACGCGCTTCATCAGCTCGGCGTGATACGGCGCAATCTCGGGATGGCGCTGCGCGTACTCCTGCTGCGCGCTCCAGATTTCCGCCAAATCGCGCGCCAAATACGCGCGCACCGTGCGCTCGGCAAGCTGGTCGAGCTCGGGAGCATGCTCCAGATAATGCCTGAGCAGCGCCACTTGCGCGGCGATCGACATTTCGTCAAACGTGAACACCTGCTCTTCGACGTTCTCGATCTGCGATACGGGCAGGCGGCGCTTGCGCGCCTGTGCGAGCAATTGCGCGTCCGGCGGCGCTGCGCCGGCGGGCTGGCGCGAGATGCGCAGGTTGAGCAACACCCCCCAGGGCTTCAACTTGCTGATGAACTCGCGCGACAGGCCGGTCGGCCGCATCGCCGCCACGGCACGCTCGAAATGCTCGTCGCCGATATCCTGCACGAGCGTGCGCTCGTCAAGATACAGCGCCGCCTCGAGGAAGCGCTCCCTGCCGTATTGGTCGGCGACGTACTCGAGCATCAGTGCGCGCGAGCGCGAGAAAGCGGCGCGCACCGGCGGCGGCAGCGGCTCGAGCCGCGGATCGCCGGCGTGCAGTGTGCCGAAAAGATGACTTGATTCAGTGCCGGATCGTACGACCCGCCACAGCAGGCCGCGCGCGTACCGGTTCGCGGCCGCCGCCGGCAGAGGCAGGGCCATCGCCAGGCCGGCGGCAAGGACTGTGCGCCGCCTCATCCCGCGCCGGGCCGCGTCATGGCCTCGGGCCGCACCCAGCGCGCGAAATCCTCCGCGCTGACGTAGCCCAGCGCCAGCGCCGCATCCCGGAGCGTGGTGCCTTCCTGGTGCGCCTTTTTGGCGATTTCCGCGGCGCGGTCGTAGCCGATGTGCGGCGCGAGCGCCGTCACCAGCATCAGCGAGCGCTCCACCAGCTCGCGGATGCGCGCCTCATTTGCTTGGATCCCGCGCACGCAGTGCTCCTCGAAGGATGCACAGCCGTCGGCGAGCAGCCGCACGCTCTGCAGAAAGTTGTGGATCAGCATCGGCTTGTAGACGTTGAGCTCGAAATGCCCGGAGGCACCGCCGATGCCGAGCGCCACGTCGTTGGCGAGCACCTGCACGCACACCATTGTCAGCGCCTCGGCCTGCGTCGGGTTCACCTTGCCCGGCATGATCGAGCTGCCCGGCTCGTTCTCCGGCAGCGCGAGCTCGCCCAGCCCCGAGCGTGGGCCCGAGGCCAGCCAGCGCACGTCGTTGGCAATCTTGTGCAGCGCCGTGGCAAGGGTCTTCAGGGCGCCGTGGGCGAAGACCAGCGGTTCGTGGCCGGCGAGCGCGGCGAACTTGTTGGGCGCCGCCTCGAACGCAAGCCCAGTCGCGTGCGACAGATCCTTCGCCATGCGCTCTCCGAACTCCGGATGCGTATTCAGTCCCGTGCCCACGGCTGTGCCGCCGATCGCCAGCTCGCACAACCCGGGCAGCGCCAGCTCGATGGCGGCCTCCGCCTGCGCAAGCTGCTCGACGTAGCCCGAGAATTCCTGCCCCAGGGTGAGCGGCGTCGCGTCCTGCAGGTGCGTGCGCCCGATCTTGACGATGCCGGCGAAAGCCTCGGCCTTGGCACCAAACGTCGACGCCAGCTGCTCGAGCCGCGGCAGCAGGTCGTGCTCGATGCCGCGCACTGCAGCGATGTGCATTGCAGTGGGAAACGCATCGTTCGAAGACTGGCCGAGATTGACGTGATCGTTGGGATGCACCAGGCGGCGTGTGCCACGTTCGCCGCCGAGCAGCTCCGAGGCGCGATTAGCGAGCACCTCGTTCACGTTCATGTTGCTCTGCGTGCCCGAGCCGGTCTGCCAGACGACCAGCGGGAACTCCTCGTCGTGACGGCCCGCCAGCACTTCGTCGGCGGCATGCCCCACGGCATCGGCGATCTTCGGCTCGAGCAGGCCGAGCTCGCGATTGACGCGGGCCGCCGAGCGCTTCACCTGGGCCAGCGCGTATATCACCGCAAGCGGCATGCGCTCGCTGGAGATGCGGAAATGGCGGCGGCTGCGCTCGGTCTGCGCGCCCCAGAGCCGGTCCGCGGGCACCTCGATGGTGCCGAAGGAATCCTTCTCCGGGCGCGTAGCCGCCATAGGCCTCTATCCTACTTGAGGTCGAACAGCAGGACCTCGGCGCTGTCCCCCTTTTCCAGCACGATTTCCGCCACGTCGGCCAGCTTGAGCGCATCGCCGGCGGCGAGGCGCCGACCATTGACGGTGACCTCGCCACGCGCCACGTGGACGTAGGCGCAGCGGCCGCGCCCAAGCGCGTGCACGGCGCGCTCCGCGCCGTCGAGCAGTGCCGCGTACACGCGCGCGTCCTGGTGAATGCTTACGGAACCTTCGGCGCCCGACGGCGACGCGATCAGCCGCAGCCGGCCGCGCTTGTCAGCGGCGCCGAAATGCTTCTGCTCGTACGACGGCTCGATGCCGGTGATGTCCGGCTCGATCCAGATCTGCAGGAAATGCGTGACCCCGGTCTGATCGTGGTTGAACTCGCTGTGCTTCACGCCCTTGCCGGCGCTCATGCGCTGCACGTCGCCCGGCACCATGATCGAGCCGTTGCCCATGGAATCGCGGTGCGCGAGCGCGCCGTCCAGCACGTAGCTGATGATCTCCATGTCGCGGTGGCCGTGGGCGCCGAATCCGGTGCCCGGTGCGATGCGGTCCTCGTTGATCACGCGCAAGGGGCCAAATCCGACGTGGCGCGGATCGTGGAAGTCCGCAAAAGAAAAACTGTGGAAGGACTTCAACCAGCCGTGATCGGCGTAACCGCGATCGCCCGCGGGCCGCAGTTCCATCATGTCTAGGCCGGCTCCTGCCCTTCCTGCGCGTCGCGCCCGGCAATCTCCTGGTGCACCTTTGCCATGTCGAGGGCCTTGGTCTGCGTAATCACCTGTTCGAGCGCGGAGGCCGGCAGCGCCCCGGCCTGCTGGAACAGCACCACCTTCTCGCGAAACACCATGAGCGTGGGGATCGAGCGGATGTTGAACGCACCGGCCAGCTCCTGCTCCTGTTCGGTGTTGATCTTGCCGAACACCACGTCGGCGTGGCCCTCGGCGGCCTGTTCGTAGATCGGCGCGAAACCGCGGCACGGGCCGCACCAGGGCGCCCAGAAATCCACGATCACCATCGGACTTTCGCTGATCACTTGCTCGAAGTTGTCCTTGGTCAATTCGACCGTGGCCATGCGCATCCCCCCGCAAAAAACGCGCAGTGTACTCTAGCCGCCATGGCGCAATACGTCGGCCGCTTCGCGCCGTCGCCCACGGGCCCGTTGCACTTCGGGTCGCTCGTAGCCGCGCTCGCCAGCTACCAGGAGGCGAGGTCGGCAAAGGGCAGCTGGCATGTGCGCCTGGACGACCTGGACAAGCCGCGCACGCAGCCCGGCACCACGGACCAGATCCTGCGCGCGCTGGAGCGGCTTGGATTCGAATGGGACGGACCGGTGCTGGTGCAAAGCGGCCGCGTCGAACGCTATCGCGCCATGGCGCACGATCTGGCGCGTCGCGGTCTTGCCTACTCTTGCGCATGCACTCGAAAGGAGCTGGAGGATTCCGCACTCGCCATCGACGGCGCGCGCATCTATCCAGGCACCTGCCGCCACGGCCCGGCGCCCGGCAAGGCGCCGCGCGCGCTGCGCCTGCGCACGCACAGCGCGCCTGTCGGCTTTGCCGACGGCATCCAGGGATGGGTCGAGCAGCGGGTAGAACAGGAGGTCGGCGACTTCGTCCTGCTGCGCGCCGACGGCATCGTCGCCTACCAGCTCGCCGTCGTGCTGGACGACATGGACCAGCAGGTGACCGACGTGGTACGCGGCGCG
>JBDTMD010000218.1:0-4562 GCA_039934435.1 Burkholderiales bacterium | reverse complement strand
GGCGAGAAGAAGGAGGCGACCGAGTGGCATCGCGTCACGCTCTTTGGGCGCTTGGCCGAAGTCGCCGGCGAGTACCTGAAAAAGGGCTCGCAGGTGTATGTCGAAGGCAGCCTGCGCACGCGCAAGTGGCAGGACAAGGAAGGCCACGACCGTTACAGCACCGAGATCCGCGGCGACGTCATGCAGATGCTCGGCTCGCGCCCGGGTGCGGGCGAGCCGCGTGCCGCGCCGGCTGCCGCCGATGCCGCGGACGCGAAGAACGAACCGGCGGCGCGAGCCGCGGCCAAGAAACCCGCGGGCAAGTTCGACGACATGGCCGACGATATCCCGTTCTAGAGCGGCAGATGGCGCTATAATTCTCGCCGATTCAGGAGCTTGCGGAATAGACGATGCCGATTTACGAGTACCGCTGCGCGGACTGCGGCTTTCAGGACGAGTACTTGCAGAAGGTCTCCGAAGCGCCACTGACGATGTGCCCGTCGTGCGGCAAGCCTACGTTCCGCAAGCTGGTCAGCGCCGCGGGTTTCCACTTGAAGGGCAGCGGCTGGTACGCAACGGACTTCAAGGGCTCGGGAAAGCCGGCGCCGGCAAAGACCGAAGCAAAGGGCGAAGGCAAGGGCGACGCGAAAGCCGAGGCGAAATCCGGCGCCGCGTCCGAGTCCAAGGCGGAGCCCAAGTCCGGCGACAAAGCCGAGTCGGCCACGGCCAAGACCAAGGCCGAGCCGGTGACGGCGTCGCCGGCCGCCAGCACGAAAGATTGAACTCCTAGCCGGGGCTCGCAACCGGCCCAGCGCGAGCTGGGCCTTTTCTTTGCAGAGGGCGCGTGCGGAAATATCTCATTACCGGATTGCTGATCTGGATCCCGCTGGTGATCACCATCTGGGTCCTGAAACTGATCGTCGAAACGCTCGACCAGTCGCTGCTGCTGCTGCCGCTGCGATGGCGCACCGAAAGCTTCCTCGGCTTTCACGTGCCGGGGCTCGGCGTCATCCTGACGCTGGTAATCGTGTTCGTCACCGGCGTGCTGGCCACCAATTTCCTCGGCGCGCGCCTGGTGCAGCTGTGGAACGCGATCCTGCATCGCATTCCGGTGGTCAACTCGATCTATTCGAGCGTCAAGCAGATCTCCGACACGCTGTTTTCGTCGAGCGGCCAGGCGTTCCGCAAGGCGCTGCTGGTGCAGTGGCCGCGCGAGGGGATGTGGATCATCGCTTTTCTCACCGGCCGGCCGGGCGGCGACGTCGTCAAGCACCTGCAGGGTGACTACGTCAGCGTCTACGTGCCGACCACCCCGAACCCGACGGGCGGTTATTTCGTCATGATGCCGCGCAAGGACGTGATCGAGCTCGACATGTCCGTGGACACCGCTCTCAAGTACATCATCTCCATGGGTGTCGTCGCGCCGGGCCCGGGCAGGTAAGCGCGGCGATGCGCACGCACTACTGCGCCCAGCTCTCGCCCGAGCTCATCGGCCAGCAGGTAACGCTCGCCGGCTGGGCGCACCGGCGGCGCGACCACGGCGGCGTGATCTTCATCGATCTGCGCGACCGCGAGGGGCTGGCGCAGGTCGTCTGCGACCCGGACCGCGCCGAGGCCTTCAGGACCGCCGACCGCGTGCGCAGCGAATTCGTCCTGCGCATCGAAGGACGTGTGCGCGCGCGTCCCGCAGGCACGGTCAATCCGAATCTCGCTTCGGGCGCGGTGGAGGTGCTCGCCGAAGCCGTCGAAATCCTGAACCCCTCCGCGCCGCCGCCATTTCAGATCGACGACGACAACCTGTCCGAAGGCGTGCGCCTCGAGCACCGCGTGCTAGACCTGCGGCGCGACCAGATGCAGCGCAACCTGCGCCTGCGCCACCGCGCGGCCTCGGCGGCGCGCGGCTTTCTCGATGCGCACGGCTTCATCGATATCGAGACGCCGGTACTGTACAAGTCGACTCCCGAAGGCGCGCGCGAGTTCCTGGTGCCTTCGCGCCTGCACGACGGGCATTTCTACGCCCTGCCGCAGAGCCCGCAGCTGTTCAAGCAGATGCTGATGATCGCCGGCTTCGACCGCTACTACCAGATCGTGAAGTGCTTTCGCGACGAGGACCTGCGCGCCGACCGGCAGCCCGAATTCACGCAGATCGACATCGAGACTTCGTTCCTCGACGAGGCGGCGATCCGCGCCCTGATGGAGCGGCTGGCGCGCCACCTGTTCAAGGAAGTGCTGGGCGTGGCGCTGCCGGATCCGTTTCCGGTGTTGCGCTACGAGGATGCGATGCGCGACTACGGGGTCGACAAGCCCGATCTGCGCGTGCCGCTGAAGCTCGCCGAGCTCACCGACGTGATGAAGGACGTGGATTTCAAGGTGTTTTCCGGACCGGCCAACGCGGCCGACGGCCGCGTCGCCGCCCTGCGCGTGCCCGGCGGCGGCGCGCTGACGCGCGGCGAGATCGACGCCTATACGGAGTACGTGAAGACGCTGGGCGCGAAAGGCCTGGCCTGGATCAAGGTGAACGAGCGCGCCCGCGGTGCCGAGGGCCTGCAGTCGCCGATCGTGAAGAACCTGCATGCCCGGGCGCTCGCCGAAATCCTGGCGCGCAGCGCCGCCGCGGACGGCGACCTCGTCTTCTTCGCCGCCGACAAGGCGGCGGTGGCGAACGCGTGCCTCGGCGCGCTGCGCCACAAGATCGGCCACGAGCGCGGCCTGGCGGAAAAAGGCTGGCGGCCGCTGTGGGTGGTGGACTTCCCGATGTTCGAGTTCGACGATGACTCCGGGCAGTGGAAGGCGCGGCACCATCCGTTCACCAGCCCGAAGGACGGGCACGAGCAGTACCTCGAATCGGCGCCGGAAAAGGCGTATGCCAAGGCCTACGACATGGTGCTGAACGGCTGGGAAGTGGCGGGCGGGTCGGTGCGCATTCACCGCCAGGAAATCCAGCAGCAGGTGTTCCGCGGCTTGAAGTTGTCGGCCGAGGAACAGCGCGCCAAATTCGGCTTCCTGCTCGATGCCCTGCAGTACGGCGCGCCGCCGCATGGCGGCATCGCGTTCGGCTTCGACCGACTGGTGACGCTGATGGCCGGCGCCGAAGCGATCCGCGACGTGATCGCGTTTCCCAAGACGCAGCGCGGGCAGGATCTGCTGACCGGCGCGCCCTCGGCCGTGACCGAGAAACAATTGCGCGAACTTCACATCCGGCTGCTCGGTTCAACGAAGTGAAGCTGGCGTGGGCGCTCGTCCTGGCGCTCGCGACGGGCGCCTGTGGCGGCGACATCGCGGTCGCCGACCTGCCGCCCGAGGCGCGACAGACCCTCGCGCTGATCAAGTCCGGCGGCCCCTTTCCCTATCCGCGCGACGGCGCGCCGTTCCACAATCGCGAGTCCCGGCTGCCCGCGCGCGCCGCTGGCTACTATCGTGAGTACACGGTGCCGACCCCGGATGCGCGCGACCGCGGCGCCCGGCGTATCGTGGCGGGCAGGGGCGCAGAGCACTACTACACGCAGGATCACTACCGGACCTTCAGGCGCATTCGGGAATAGGGCATGGCAAAGCTGGCGCAAAGGCTGACCGACGCGTCGCGCTCCGGCGTGTACCGGACGCGGCACAGCGCCGAGATCGAAGACGCGGTGCGCGGCACGCGTCTCGACCTCGCTCACGCCGACCTGCAAGGCGCCGACGGCAAGGACGCGCTCCTTGAGCGCCTTGCGCTGGTGCTGGGCTTTCCGGCCTGGTTCGGCGGCAACTGGGACGCGCTCGAGGACTGCCTCGGTGATCTCGCCTGGCGTACCGGCGACGGCCACGTATTCGTGTTCAGCGGACTTGCGGATCTGCCGGCCGACGACTTCGGCGTCCTGGTCGACGTGCTGCGCTCGAGCGCCGCGTTCTGGGCGGAGCGCCAGCGGCCGTTCTTCGCCGTTTTTTTGGACCCGGAACACGCCCTGGCGCTGCCCGAGCTGTTCCGCGCGAAATCGGCGTGAGCGTCAAGCTGCCGGAGTCGGTGCTGGTGCTGATTCACACGCCGGCGCTCGACGTGCTGCTGCTGGAACGGGCGCAGCGGCCGGGATTCTGGCAATCGGTGACCGGGTCGCTAGAGCGTCCGGGTGAGCTGGCCGCGCACGCCGCGCGGCGTGAAGTGCGCGAAGAGACGGGGATCGACGCCCTGCCGGCGGACTTCCTGGACTGGCGGCTCGCCAATGCGTTCCACATCTATGCCCACTGGCGCGGCCGCTTTCCGCCCGGCACCACGCACAACACCGAGCACGTGTTCAGCCTGTGCGTGCCGGTGGCCGTTCCGGTCCGGCTCGCGCCCGACGAGCACCGGGCGCAGCGCTGGCTGCCGTGGCGCGAAGCGGCGGCGGGCTGCTTCTCCTGGTCGAATCGCGACGCCATCGGCATGCTGCCGGCGCGGTACTTCCATCCATGAGCGAGCAACTGCGCATCGTCACGCTCAACATCCACAAGGGCCTGTCGCAATTCAACCGGCGCATGGTGATCCACGAGCTGCGCGAGGGCCTGAACACGCTCGAGCCCGATCTCGTGTTCCTGCAGGAAGTCCAGGGTCTCAATGAGCGCCACGCGCT
>JBDTMD010000217.1:0-4563 GCA_039934435.1 Burkholderiales bacterium | reverse complement strand
CCCGAAACTTCGGCACGAGCTCGATGAGTTCCTCGATCGCGGTGCTCTGGCGCTTGCGGTTCTCGTACTCGCGCTCGAGCTGCGCCGTGGTTTTCACCATCAGCGCTGCCCCCCCATCGCGGCCACGAGGGCCCTGTAGCGCAGCTGCGCGAGGTCGTCGGCGAACCACGCCTTGGGATCTTCGCGCATGCGCCGGCGCGCGCCCTCGAGCTCGGCGAGCGCGCCCTCCCTGCTCGTCGGCATCGGGCCCATCTCCCGCTTCACGATCGCCCGCAACGTCACCGGATCATGCAACGCACGCACGCCTGCGCTTGTGGTCGCGTTCTCGACGTGCTCGCGCTCCGCGGCCGGTAGCTGCGCCAGGTACTTCTGCAGCACCCGCACCCCCGTCGCGTAGTCCGCGGTGCCGTGCTCGGCCTGCAGCACTTTGTGGGCGAGCGCCGCGTCGGCGAGATCCGACTGCTCGGCCTCGCGGAAATGCTCGACGCGCTCTTGCGCAGCAGCCACGCCAGCGTTGTGCGGTACACCTTCATCGGCCATGATCACCTCGTCTGTCTACAAGCCACGCCGCCCGCGGGCGGCGTGCAACTTGTGCGCTGCATCGCCCTAAGCTCGCTTCGCCGGGCCGGGCGGCAGGGTCTGAGTCAAGCTCGCGTGATTCAGGAGCCAGGTGAGCGCCGTCTGGCGCCCCCAGTTGCCGTTGTCGCAGCCTCTGGCCATGACCACGCCGTCGGCATCGCGGGTCACGCACCAGCCTTCGCCGGGCGCGCCTTGCTCGATGCGGTGGCCTGGAGGCACGCCCAGGTGATCGCTGAGGATCCGCTCGCCGAGCTGCGTCGAGCGAAGAACTCGGACGACGCAGCGCCCGGAGGTGGAGAATTTCACCAGGACCTCTGCCCACCACGATTCGTCATGGCCCACTACGCGGATCAGGTCGAACGCGCGCAGCTGCCGCGCGACCGTGCTCCACAGGCGGCCGTCCTCCAGATCCTCGAGCGTCACGCCGTGCGGCGCATAGACGGCCCAGTCATTCTGCGAGGCCTCGCGTAGCAGCAGCCGGTCGAGCGGAATCGTCGGCAACTCCTTGACGCTGCCGGCCACCGCGGGGTCATTCTTGGGCGCCAGCTTCACCGGATTCGACATTGCGCACCTCTTTTGGTTGACGCCTGCACGGTAGCGCACCTGCGGCTACATTTCGGTTCCGTAATGCATCGCTCGCGCCGAAATTCGAGCAGATGAGCTTTGATCGTGCGCGCGTCGAGTGTGTCTTCGCCCAGTCGCTTTTTCACCACCGTGATCAACAAGTCGAGGTCGTAGTCGAGCGGGGACACGCCGAGCGCCGCGACGATGCGCGCCCTGGTCGCCGCCGATCGCGCCGCGGCGCGCTGCGCGCCCGCTTCCGCCCGCCCGCGTGAGGCCTCGAGCTTGAGCGCGAGGTACTCGATCAACTCCGGCACCCAGGCGCAACGGATGCGCGAGAGTTCGGCGTGGATCTCGGGCAGATGCGCCCGCAACCTGGCGGCGGCGCTCAGGGCGCCCCCTTCCGTTTACACCTGTTTACGGTTAACAGCGTGGCGCTCATGGCTCGCCCCCGCCCTCAGCCTCGGCGAGCGCCGCCCGCGCCCCCTCGACCTCCTCGAGCGCCCGGCGCACGAGCTCGGGCGCATCCAGGGCACCGCGCAGGCAGGCGAGCGCGGCCAGGCTGATCCGGTGCTTGCACTGCACGAGCCGGGCATCGACCGCGGCGAGCGCGCCCGCCCGCATCGTTTCGGGGGTTTCAGAACCCGGGCGGTGGCGTGCAGCCATCACGTTCCCGCCTCGGTCCCAAGCCGTGCTTCCAGCGAGGCCAGGCGCTCCTCGAAGCGATCGAGCCTTGCGACGATGCCGCCCTTACGCGCGTCATGAAAGCGATTGCGGCATTGGACCGCGCAGAATCGCTGCCAGGCGCGTCGCGGACTGAAAGGCTGCTCGCAGTGCGCGCAAGCCCGTGGCGTGGCAGAAATCGCGTGTCCACGCATTGGCGGGGCCATCCCGGTGTCGCCCTCATCCCGCATCGGCTTCCAGCCACACGCCGAACTCGTCGATGTACCAGGCCTCAGTTGCTTCCATGAACGCGGCGAACTCCTTGCGGTCCCGAGTCGAGGAGCGCTTGAGCGGCACCGTGCGCGTGATGCCGCCGACCTGGATCTCGCGCGTGCCGAAGTGGCGCATCAGCGCGAACTCGTGCATCTCCTCAGCGCTGTAGCCGGTTACCTCGGCGGCCTTCGTATGCAACGCCCACAATCGGGCGTTCTGCGTGAGCGAGCGCCTGGCGATGTACGGACGCACCACGAGCTCCAGCACCCCGTCCTCCACCGGCAGCCGCGCAACGTAGCGCACCGCGTTGTCCCGGTGCGCCGGCGTGTCCAGGATGAAGACGCGCTCGCCCTGCATGCCTCACCCAGCCTTCAGCGCGCCCAGGCGCTCGAGCATCGCGTCGACCTCGGCCAGGAAGGCGAGCACCTCCGCCTCCATCGCCTTGATGCGCGCTTCATCCCGCTCGAACCGCACCACGAATAGCTGCAGCTCCGGCGAGAGCCGCGGGTCGAACGAAACGAAGTCGCACCAGGCGCGCTCGGCGCACGCCATCTGCCACAGCATCTGCCCCCGGTACCTCGCCGGCACCTCGCCGGCAAGCAGGTACTGCAGGTGCGTCGCCGTTTTCGGGCATTTGATCTCCACCAGGCCCGCGTCATCCACCACGCCATCAGGCGAAGCCGCAGCGCGCTCAATCCTCGGATGCAGCACCAGCCCCACCTGGTCGACGAGCACGCTCTTCGCAACCTCGTAGGCGCCGCGGGCGAAAGGCTCGGTGTCGATGCCCCACTGCATCTCGGCGTTCACGTACCCATCCTCCTGCGGCCGCCCGGTCAGGATCTCCGCCACCAGCTGCGCCCGGTAGTCCCGGCGCGCCGCCGCCTCGCCCGTCTTGATCTTCGCCATCACGTCGTCGATGCGCGAGGCCGTCACCTTGCCGGCGCGCGCAGCGAGCCACTCCGGCGTGCCCTGCTCCAGCTCGAGCACCCTCACCGCACCGCCCCGAGCGCGCGCTTTCTCGCATCCTTGTGCTCCGTGATGAGCCGCATCGCAGCCTTGTCCTTCGCACCTTCCGCCGCCTTCCACGCCGCGCCGAATGCAGCCTTCAGCGAGTCCGTATCCGAGCTCGCGTCGATCGCCGCAAGGTGGTCGGCCAGCGCACCCTCCTCCAGCTGCTCACCGCCCCCACCGCCACCGTCGTTGTCCTGGCCCTTCGCCGCCATGCCGGTCGCCGCCAGCAGCGTGTAGCGCTGCAGGTACGTCACCGTCGAGCCCAGCGCCTGGATGCTGTTCTTCGAGCCGCTCTGGTCGGCAGGCGCCTGCATCGACACCCGCTCCGAATGCCCCAAGACGTGCTGCAGCAAGCAGCTCACCCGGATCTGCCCCTCGAGCTGCTCGACCTCCCAGCGGTGCGAGAGCCCGTGCCGCGTCAGCCCCGCGCCGATCGCGTCGGAAACGTGATCCAGCGTGGCGTGCTCGTAGGCCGTCTTGCCTCGCCCGGTCTCGAACTCCACGCGCTTGTTCTTCGACAAGGCTGGAGGATTGGACTTGAACGCGGCGAGCGCGACGACGAAGGCTTTGCGCGCCTCGGTCGCCTCCCATCGCTCTTGCAGCGCCATCAGCCGCTCGAGCTTGTCCAGGTCCGCACCCTGCTGCACGGCGAGCTGGAGCAGCCCCCGCGGGTTCATCTCCGCGGCGGCCGGCGCCATCGGCTGCACGGCTGGCACGTTCGTTTCTGGTCTTGCGGTCATCGTCAATCCTCCTTCTCGTTGATCGGCTTCGGCATCAAGCTGCTCCTGGCGCCACTTGTCGTAGGCGTAGTCCTCATTCTTCGGGTGGCCTGGCGGGTACTCAGGCAGCACGATCCCGGGCACGTCTAGGCCTCCTGGCGCTGTAGAATGACGCCATGAGCTCGAAACCCAAGCCGAAGCCGGAACCGTTTCACCTGAAATCTACCGAGGATTTTCGGGCGCTGACGTCCGCCCAGAAGGGCGAGTACATTGGGCAACTCGCGGCGGGGAGCCTGCAGATCAACATGCGGCGCTACCGGCGGGCAGAAGAGGCCGAGCAAGAGCGCCGGGCGCTCGCCCAGCGCACCCCGTACTAGGCCCGCCAGGGATTCAGAATCCCTCGGCGGCGAGCACTTCACCGCCCGGAGAATCAGCCGGTTGAGCGCGCTCCAGCTGCTTCGCAGGGCGCGCTGGCACAGTCCTGGCACAGTCGGGCTGTCTTTCATGGGAGACCCATTTCCTCGCGGCTCGGGTAGTGCGGCGGCGCCTCGCCGGCGCGCTCGTCCGCGGACCACGGGTCGATGATCCTGAACCTCGCCTCTGGCGCCGGCGCAGGCAGCTGTGGTGGCGGCAGCGCGCCGGACGGCGGTGGCGCCTGCGGTTCCTTGGGCGCGATCTCCGCGACAACGAGCCTTTGCCAGATCTTCCTGCCCAGGAAGGCGCAGCCCGCGGCCAGCTCCGGCTCGTTCCAGCCGCC
>JBDTMD010000216.1:0-4564 GCA_039934435.1 Burkholderiales bacterium | reverse complement strand
GCGCGAGCGCAGTGCGCTTCGCGGCGAGCTCGCCGCTCGCTGCCGGGTACATCTGATTCTCCGTCATTCTTTTCTCCTTTGTCGATTGATCCGCCTACGCTCATCCCAGGCCCTTATTATCCTGCGCGGCGCCCGTAAAGTTGCTCGCCGAGTGCGCTGAGCGGCCGCGCCGACTTTGCGCGTGGATTGATGCGCCTATTCTTTCGACCAGCCGGCCGCAATGGCGTGCTCAGGCCTTCTTCACGTACGCCGAGCACCAGCCCTTGGCGTGCACCAGCTTCAGCTGGAAGATCTGGCAGGGTCCCCAGGCGTCGCCCGGCTTGCCCTTGAAGAGGTTGCAGCCGGCGCAGTGCTCGCCGGGCTGGTACTTGGCAAACTTCTTGCGGTTCACCTTCTTCGCGTCGGCGACGTAGCCGAGCGCGGCCGCAGTGGGGTCCTTTTCGTCGACCTTGTCCGCGGCGCGGGCGCGCGGTGCGAGCGCCGCGGCGGCGACGGCGAGGGTGCCGGCGGCGAGCAGGCGGCGGCGATCGAGGTCGAAGCGCGCGCGGCTCACGAGGCAAGGTTCCTTTCCACGAACGACCAGTCGACCCGGCCGAGGAAGGCATCGACGTACTTGCCGCGGTCGTTGCGGTAATCGATGTAGTAGGCGTGCTCCCAGACATCGCACACGAGGACGGGCTTCGCCCCTTCGCGCAGCGGGTTGCCGGCGTCGTCGGTGTTCTGGATCGCGAGGCGCCCGTCGCCGGTGCGCACCAGCCAGGTCCAGCCCGAGCCGAACTTGCCGAGCGCCGACTTGCGGAACTGCGCCAGGAAGGCGTCGGCGCCGCCAAAGGTCTGTTCCAGCCGCCCGGCGAGCGCACCGCCCGGCTTGCCGCCGCCGCCCGGCTTCATGCAGTGCCAGTAGAAGTCGTGGTTCCAGGCCTGGGCGGCGTTGTTGTAGATCGCGCCCGAGGCGCCGCGCACGATGGCCTCCAGCGGCTGGCCGTCGAATTCCGTGCCCTGGACCAGCTCATTCAGCTTGGCGACGTAGGCGCGGTGGTGCTTGCCGTGGTGGAACTGGAGCGTTTCCTTGGAAATGTGCGGGGCCAGTGCATCGAGGCCGTAGGGGAGCGAAGGCAGCGCGAATTGGGCGCGCGGGGTGACTTCTGCGGTTTTCATGGTGCGGACTCCTGGGCATTGGGACGCGGCGCGATCCGCCGCTCGATCCGTGGCCGCAGATTGCGACCGCGATCTTAAGCCTGCCTTAAGCTGGCGCGGCGCGCGGGCTGCGCCGGCATCGCCGCAGCCTATACTTTATCGCTCCGCGCTGCCGCGCACCTACCTGCCGAGCACTTCCTTCGCGACCCTCACGACGTGCCCGGGCTCGAAGCCGAACTTCTCCTGCAGCGCCTTCAATGGCGCGGACGCACCGAAGGTGTGCATGCCGATGACGCGGCCCTGCGTTCCCACGTAACGCTCCCAGCCGAACGTCGATGCCTGCTCGACCGCCACGCGCGCCTTGATGGCGGGCGGCAGCACGCTGTCGCGATACGCCTGGGTCTGCTGCTCGAAGACATCCCACGACGGCATCGAGACCACGCGCGAGCGGATGCCGGCGCCCTGCAGTTGCTCGTGCGCCGCAACGGCGAGCGCGACCTCGCTGCCCGATGCGATCAGGATGACCTCCGGCTTGCCGCCCGGCGCATCGGCGAGCACGTACGCGCCGCGCGCCACACCGCTCGCCGGCGCGTACTTCTTGCGGTCGAGCGTCGGCAGGGGCTGGCGCGACAGCACGAGCAGCGCCGGCCGGTGCTTGAATTGGAGGACGTGGCGGTACGCCTCGACCACTTCGTTGGCGTCACCGGGCCGCATCACGGTCATGCCGGGAATGGCGCGCAGCGACGCCAGCTGCTCGATCGGCTGGTGCGTCGGCCCGTCTTCGCCGTCGCCCATCGCGTCGTGCGTGAACACCATCAGAGTCGGAATTTCCATCAATGCCGACAGGCGGATGGCGGGACGCGCGTAGTCGCTGAAGATGAAAAACGTCGCGCCGAAGGGCCGCAGCTTCGACAGCGACAGACCGTTGACGATCGCCGCCATCGCGTGCTCGCGGATGCCGAAGTGCAGGTTCTTGCCCTCCGGGCTGCCCGGCTGAAAGTCGCCGGCGCCGTCGTACTTCAGCGCCGTCTTGTTCGAGGGCTCCAGATCGACCGAGCCGCCGAGGAACCACGGGATGTTGCGCGCCAGGACGTTCAGCACCTGGCCGGAGGCATCGCGCCCGGCGATGCCCTTCACGTCCGCGGGAAACACCGGCAGGCCGCGGTCCCATGCGGCGGGCAGCTCCCGCCGCTGCATCTCGTCGATCTCGGCCGCGAGCTGCGGGTACTTCGCACGGTAGCTCGTGAAGCGTTCGTTCCACGCCTGCCGCGCTTTCGCGCCGCGCGCGCCAATGCCGGCGGCAAAGTGCTCCATCACGCCTTCGGGAACGAGGAACTTCGCGTCCTCGGGCCAGCCGTAGGCGCGCTTGGTCGCGCGCACCTCGTCCTCGCCGAGCGGCTCGCCGTGCGCCTTGGCGGTGTCCTGGCGGTGCGGCGAGCCGTAGCCGATGTGGCTATCGAGGATGATGAACGTCGGCCGTCCCGTGGTCTGCCGGAATACCTGCAACGCATGCTCGATACGGCCGATGTCGTTCGCGTCGCCGACGCGCAGCACGTTCCAGCCGTAGCCCAGGAACCGGGCCGCGACGTCCTCGGTGAACGTGATGGCGGTGCTGCCCTCGATGGTGATGTGATTGTTGTCGTAGACCCAGCACAGGTTGTCGAGGCCCAGATGCCCGGCGAGCGACGCGGCCTCGGAACCGACACCTTCCATCAGGCAGCCATCGCTGCAGACCGCGTAGATGTCGTAGTCGAAGACCGGAAATTCCGGCTGGTTGTAGCGCGCCGCGAGCCAGCGCTGCGCGATCGCCATGCCGACGCTGGTCGCGATGCCCTGCCCGAGCGGGCCGGTGGTCGTCTCGACGCCGGATACCCAGTGGTATTCCGGATGCCCCGGCGCCTTGCTGCCGAGCTGGCGGAATCGCTTGATGTCCTCCAGCGCGACCGCGGGCTTGCCGACGGTTTCATACGCGGCATTCACCGCCTGCGTTTGCGTGAGGTAGAGCACGGACCACAGCAGCATCGACGCGTGGCCGTTCGAGAGCACGAAGCGGTCGCGGTTGGGCCACACCGGGTCCTGCGGATCGAAGCGCAGGACCCGGTTCCACAAGGTGTAGACGAGCGGCGCCAGCGCCATCGGCGTGCCCGGATGACCCGAGTTCGCCGCCTGCACCGCGTCGATCGACAGCGTGCGGATGGTGTTGATCGCGAGCTGCGCGGGGTCGCTACGGGCCATAGGCGATTCCGGGTGCCTTCAATGCGCCAGCGCCCGCGGCCGCGCGGTCGACCAGCGCCAGCGCGTTGTCGCGGCGCACGCGGCCGGCGGGAATCGACGGGTCGTGCACGCGCAGGCGCGCCAGCATGGCGGCCTTGTCCGCTCCGGCCACCACCCACAGCACGCGCCGCGCGCGGTTGAGCACCGGATAGGTCAGGGTCATGCGCCGCCGCCCCTGATACGTTGCCGTCGCGCCGACCTCGGCGTCGTCGATTTCGAGCACCGGATCCGCGGGCACCAGCGAGGCCGTGTGGCCGTCGGGGCCGAGGCCGAGATGCACCAGGTCGAGCACCGGCGGCGAACCCGCCACGGCGCGCAGCGTCGCCGCGTAGCGCGCGGCGCCGGCCTCGAGGTCGGCGAGTTCGACCGGCATGGCGTGGACCTGCGCCGGATTGAGCGGCACGTGCTGCAGCAGGCTGTCGCGCAGATGCGTCAGGTTGCGCTCGGCATCGCCCGCCGGCGCCGCGCGCTCGTCGACCTGGAACAGCTCGACCCCCGGCCAGGGCAGGTCGGCGCGCGCCAGCAGCCGCAACATCGCCCATGGTGTGCGCCCGCCGCTCAGCGCGATGAGGAAGCGCCCGCGCGCCGCCACCGCCGCGCGCGCCGCGCGCGTAATGAACGCGGCCGCGGCCTGCGCCACCGCGTCGGCGTCTGCGAGCACCTCGATCTTCATGCCGCTACTTGCCCGCCGGCTTTTCCAGATGGCCGCCGAAGCCGTAGCGCATCGCCGACAGCACCTTGTTCTGGAACTCGGCGGCGCCGCGCGAGCTGAAGCGCTCGTACAGCGCCGTGGTCAGCACCGGCGCCGGCACGCCCTCGTCGACGGCGGCCTTGATGGTCCAGCGCCCCTCGCCCGAATCGGAGACGCGGCCGTCGAACTTCGCCAGCGCCGGATCGGCGAGCAGCGCCGTGGCCGTGAGATCGAGCAGCCAGGAGGAAATGACGCTGCCGCGGCGCCACACCTCGGCGACGTCGGGCAGATTGAGATCGTATTGATAATGCGCCGGATCGCGCAGCGGCGTGGTCTCGGCGTCCGCCACGTGCTTGCCCTTGCCGGCGTTGGCGGCGCGCAGGATGCCCAGCCCTTCGGCGTAGGCGGCCATCAGCCCGTACTCGATGCCGTTGTGCACCATCTTGACGAAATGGCCGGCGC
>JBDTMD010000215.1:0-4564 GCA_039934435.1 Burkholderiales bacterium | reverse complement strand
CGACGGCAACCTGGCGCGCGTCGACCGCGCCCCGGCCGCGCTGCGCCGGCTCTACGCCACGGCGTTCGAAGTCGAGCCGAAGTGGCTGGTCGAGGCCGGGGCCCGCCGCCAGAAGTGGATCGATCAGTCGCAGTCGCTCAACATCTACATGGCGGGCGCTTCGGGCAAGCGGCTCGACGAGACCTACAAGCTGGCCTGGATCCGGGGCCTGAAGACCACCTACTACCTGCGCTCGATGGGCGCCACGCATGCCGAGAAATCGACGTCCAAGGCCGGGCAGCTGAACGCGGTGCCCAGCGACGGCGGCGTGGCGGTGGCGGGCGACGACGAGGCCAAGTTCTGCGCCATCGCCAATCCCGAATGCGAGGCCTGCCAGTAATGCTCAAGTTCGACGACGACGGCAAGCGCAACGCCATCTCCGGGCTCGCGGTGCAACCGGCGAGCGCGTTCGTGCCCGGCGCCGGCGGCAAGGAAGAGCGCTTCGCCGCCGGCAACGCCTTCCGGCGCATCAAGGTCGAGGACAAGCGCATCATAAATTCCAAGGCCGACGTCAACCAGCTGGTGCCGTTCAAGTACAAGTGGGCCTGGGAGAAGTACATCTCTGCCTGCGCCAACCACTGGATGCCGCAGGAAATCAACATGAGCCGCGACATCGCCCTGTGGAAAGACCCGCACGGCCTGACCGCGGACGAGCGCCGCATCGTCACGCGCAACCTCGGCTTTTTCGTCACCGCCGACTCGCTGGCGGCCAACAACATCGTGCTCGGCACCTACCGCCACATCACGGCGCCCGAATGCCGGCAGTACCTGCTGCGCCAGGCGTTCGAGGAAGCCATCCACACGCACGCCTACCAGTACATTGTCGAGAGCCTGGATCTCGACGCGGGCGAGGTGTTCAACGCCTACAACGAGATCGGCTCGATCCGCGACAAGGACGAATTCCTGGTGCCGTTCATCGATACGCTCACCGATCCGGCGTTCAAGACCGGCACCCCGGACGCCGACCAGGACCTGCTCAGGAGCCTGATCGTCTTTTCCTGCCTGATGGAGGGCCTGTTCTTCTACGTCGGCTTCACGCAGATCCTGTCGCTCGGCCGGCAGAACAAGATGACCGGGTCGGCGGAGCAGTACATGTACATCCTGCGCGACGAGTCGATGCACTGCAATTTCGGCATCGACCTCGTCAACCAGATCAAGCTGGAGAACCCGCATCTGTGGACGCCGCGCTTCCGCGAGGAGCTGCAGGAACTGTTCCGCAAGGCGGTCGAGCTGGAATACCGCTACGCCGAGGACACCATGCCGCGCGGCGTGCTCGGACTGAACGCGCCGATGTTCAAGGAGTACCTGCGCTTCATCGCCAACCGGCGCTGCCAGCAAATCGGGCTGGACGCGCTGTATCCGGGCGCCGCCAACCCGTTCCCGTGGATGAGCGAGATGATCGACCTGAAGAAGGAGCGCAACTTCTTCGAGACGCGGGTGATCGAGTACCAGACCGGCGGCGCGCTGAGCTGGGACTGATGCAAGAGGAGAATCGCCAAGTGCACCGAGTGACGGCCTGCAAGGTGGAAGACGACTACAGCCTGTGGCTGCGGTTCGAGGACGGCCTGGAGGGCAGCGTGTTCCTGGGCAACCTGCTCGAAATCGGCGCCTTCAAGCTGTGGCGCGACGTGCGCGAATTCGAGAAAGTGAGCGTCGACCCGGAATCGGCGACCGTCACCTGGGAGGGCGGCATCCGGCTCGACCCGGACATCCTGTACCAGGACCTGGCGGCGCGGGGCGAGCGCTGATGCGCCAGGGCAATGAATTCAGTCCGCGCACGGGGAGAGATCCCCGGGCGCGGTTGAATAGTCCGGTCAGAGATGACCGGGCTTCTTTTGTTCAACTACCAGCAAGGAGCTAGTCATGGCAAAGAAAAAAGCCAAAAAAGGCGGCAAGAAAAAGAAGAAGAAGAAATCATCAAAGAAAAAGAAGAAAGCAGTTAAGAAGTCATCCAAGAAAAAGGCAGCGGGCCGGAAGAAAAAATCCGCCAAGAAAAAAAAGGCGAAACCCGTTAAACCTAAGGCCAGCTCTGCGGGCAAGATGACGGCGGCAATTGCGCCGGCATCCTCCGCCGCGACTCCCAGCGCGCGAACCGCGCTGAATCCGGCGGCCGCTTGGCCGTTTCCAACCGGCTCCCGGCCGTAACCGGGCGCAGATCGGGAATGTGGCGGGGGGCGCAAGCCCCCCGCCAGGCCCTCGAAGCTCAGCGGACCGCCTTGGTCATTCGGGTGCAACTGAAAGTCTGAGGTTGGTCCGCGAGGCTTCCCTTGTCCCTGTCCAGCAGCGGGCAAGTGCAAGCCTCAGCCGGCATTCTACCGGCGTTCAATTGCGTCACAAAACAAGTTCATAGATCGAACTTGTTCATGTCGCGTCGCAGCAATTGAAGGTCGGTGAATGTCTGAACTAATTGACAATATTGAGTAATAGTTCATACCATGTGTCTTGTTGCAATGCAGCAACCGTGCGTACGCCCTCCGGCCGGTCTGCACGCTCTGCGGGCAGGCCGCGAGATGGCCGCGATGGGGGCGCTCCAGTAACGGATCGCCTGGGCGTGCGGTAGCGTACAGATCCCAGCCGGCGGATGTCCAAGGCTGCCGGTGCGGTAAATGGTGCGCGGTATGCAAAGCGCTTGGAGGTCGACGATGTCCGCACTCGAAAATGTTGCAAGACTCCTGTCCGCGGTGCGCGGGCTGCTGGTCCTTGTCGGCCTGATGACGGTGCTGACGGTAGCGTGGCCCGCCTCGCGGGAATTCCTGCTGCTGCATGCTGCCTCGCTCGCGCAGGCATCGGAGATGAACAGCGCCGCCCCGGCGGGGCGCGCCGCAGACACGACGATTCCGGTGGCTCTCGAATTCCCGAAGGAGGCGCAAGCGCTAGCGGCCGCCGAAGTCGAGCCGACGCCCGAGCAGCGTGCGGTTGCCGAATTCATTGCGCGGCGCTATCGGGTCGCGCAGGCGGCGAGCACCCTGTTCGTGCGTACTGCCTACCGGGCGGGCAGCGAGTGGTCGGTCGATCCGCTTCTGATCCTCGCCGTCATGGCGATCGAGTCGCGCTATAACCCGGTGGCCGAAAGCTCCATGGGGGCGAAGGGGCTGATGCAGGTCATCCCCAGGTTCCACCCGGAGAAGCTGCTCGAGCACGGCGGCGAGCACGCGCTGCTCGACCCGGAAGTCAACATCCAGGTCGGCACGGAGATCCTGCGCGAGTACATGCGCCGCTTCGGCGAGACCGAGGCCGCCCTGCAAAAGTACGCCGGGGCCCTCGATGAGCCGACCGCGCAGTACGCGGGCAAGGTGCTGGCGGAAAAAGCCCGCCTGCAGCAGTTCCTGGCGCGCGCCCTCCACGAGGCCTGATTGCCTGCTGGAGTGGGCCTGCGCCTCGAGCCCCACGTGAGATTCGCCCGCATGGAACGGCATTGGCAGGCCCTGCTGGGAGCCGGGCTGCTCGCACTGGCGTGCGGCGCGCCGGCGCAGGATCTTGGCCGCGACGACGAGCAGGGGGCATTCGCGTTCGCCTCGCCGGGCATCCAGGAGCGATTCGGCAGCGCGGCGACCTTCGCGCAGATGGTGCGCGAGCAGTACGCGGTGGTCTACCGGCCGGCCTCGCGCGCGTTCCTGCGCCCGGTGATCGAGGAAGGCACGGTCATAATCCCGGTGCAGCTGAGCGGCCGCGACGGCCGCGTCTGGGTCGCGCTCTACACCATGCGGCGCGTGGCGGGCGCCTGGCGCATCGCGGGCTGCCAGCTGGTGCCGGCGAGCGCCACCGCCACCTAGCGCCCGGCGCAGAACTGCGCGATGCGCGCGGCGGCTTCCTCGAGTTCGGCCAGGCCGCGCGTGTAGGCGAAGCGCAGGCAATGCGCAGTGCCGTTGGCGCCGAAATCCAGCCCCGGCGTCGCCGCCACGCCCGCCTGCTCGAGCAGCTCGAGCGCGAAGCGGCGCGCGTCGCCGCCGAAGCGCGCGCAATCGGCGTACACGTAGAACGCGCCGCGCGGCGGCGCCGGCACCTCCAGGCCGGCGCGCTGCAGCGCCGGCACCAGCAGGTCGCGCCGGCGCTCGAACTGCGCGCGGCGTTCCTCCAGCACGGCGAGCGTCTGCGGCGTGAAGGCGGCGAGCGCCGCGTGCTGCGCGGCGCTCGGCGCGCAGATGAAGAAATGCTGCGCCAGCTTTTCGAAATCGCGCACCCGCGGCGGCGGCAGCACCACCCAGCCCAGGCGCCAGCCGGTCATGCAGAAGTACTTCGAGAAGCTGTTGACCAGGACGATCTCGCCCGGCAGGGCGAGCGCGGTGGCCGGCGGCGCGCCGTACACCAGTCCCTGGTAGATCTCGTCGGCGATCAGCACGCCGCCCTGCTCGGCGACGAAGTTCGCAATGCGCGCGAGCTCGACCGCGTCAGCGACGGTTCCCGTCGGATTGGAGGGCGAACCGAGCACCAGCCCCTTGGTGCGCGCGCCCCAGGCGCGGCGCACGCCTTCGAGCGTCGGCTGGTAGTGCGCTGCGGCAGATAGCGCGAGCGGCCTCGGCACGCC